>JAMCZL010000016.1 GCA_023485745.1 Candidatus Martarchaeota archaeon
CCGTTTTCAAGCAGCTCCCTGCTGTGCGGGAATATCTGGCCCGTGCCCCTGAAGCGGTTGTACTCCTTTGTCATTTCTGCATGCAGGGCGCCGTATCTGTGCGGGTCCGACCTTGCCTTAAGCGCAATGTATTCCAGGGACGACTTTGCAACGAGCTCTGTACTTATCGCGATTATGACGCCGTCCCTTACGCACAGGAAATTCGATGCGTATGAAAGCTGCTCCAGCGTTGAAAGCTCTATGATGTTGAATCCCTTGCCTTTTATGTATTCGTAGAGATTCTGCCTGCCGCGGACCTTTGAGTACCTTCCCCTGCCTTCCCTTTGATATATTTCTACAGGGGCGTGCCTCATCAGCAGACCGGATCCAACTACTGTTGAGCTTCCTGCAACGTTAAAGTACATGTCCAGGTGCATGTCCAGCATCGGATCCGGCTCGTTTCCAGGCATCAGCGGATGGTTTGGCTGGTGCACGACAGCCACCTCGTCGAAATCGGTGCCGTGCTTTAGCATCTGGCTTACGCCTGCAGCGTTTGTCCTGTCTCCCATTCCCAGCAGCGCGAAATCCTTCATCGGCATAAAATCGCCGCCTTCTATTATGGCATTCTCTCCCGCCTCGTGCACTATTCCAATTCCAAGAGCCTTCCATAGCAGTTTTGTCACTTCCGTTTCATGCCTTCTCTGGGGCTTTGCCATCCTTGAAATGAATACGCCTTTGTCTGTGACAAGATGCTGGTCCCTCATGAAATACAGGTTGGTAAGCGGGTCCGTGCTTATTATCCTTAGCTGGGCAGATTCCTTTCCGCCCGGGCTGCGCAAGTCTATTGCGGGCCTCGAAACCAGTATGTCGAAAAAGTGGTCCGAGTCGTAAACATTTATGTTCTTTTTGAGCTCCGCCATGGCCTCTTTTCTTTTTCTTTGGTCGCCGAGATAGCGGAGTGCGTCTATTGCACTGTCTATTAGCGTTGCTCGGAGCTCGGCGTTCCTGTCAGCACCTTTCAGTATTGCATCCCTGAGCTTTACGACCTTTATGCCGAAATCGTCCTTCAGCATTTCCTCGAATCTTCTGTGCTCTGCTATTGCAGAATGCCTGTTGAATGCGCGCTCATAGAGCGAAGCTTCAGGATTCAGCAGGCCCAAAAACATTTCGAACCCCGGCCTGTGTATGGCAACTTCCTTCAGCGTGCCCCACTCGCTGCGTATCCTGCCCCTCATTTTCTCACCAGTGTGCTTACGCATGCAACTTATTAATATTGCACTTGCGCTTCGCAGCCGTTTTGATGGCTAGGGAAAGATTTAATAACAGCCTGCAAATTTTCATGGAAATATATAAATATTACAATAGCGGAATAAAGAATGCCTGGACCTTCCGCTCCACGCAGTAATAGGATATGCAAAACATTATTTATTTATCTTTCAAAATAAGTGCGTGCAGGGATGGCGGAGCACGGTCAAACGCGACGGACTCAAGATCCGTTGACTTAGGTCTACGGGAGTTCAAAAAATTTGAACAAATCTCCCTCCCTGCATGTACTTTTTATGCTTAAGGTGATTGTAATGAAAAATAACAAGACTCAGCACAAGAATAGACCTGCTTCACATAAGTCCGCGAAAATCAGAAAGGAAAAGGTATATGACATACCCAACTACGCGCAGTCGGAGGAGTTTACGAGCGCGGCGGCATGCAGCATGATGGTGCTGAAGTACATAAACAAGAATTTCAAGATGAAGAAGGATGAGGAATTCAACATCTGGCAGGAGGCCGTAAGCGGCAGCGTATGGCACGGCTCCAGATACGGAATTGCCTACGCCCTGGCCAAGAGGGGGGCAAAACCGAGCATAATAAGCAGCAATGTCAAGGACGAGGGTTACGAGCGCAAGCTTGCGGTCTACGAAGGCATAAACCTGGACACCCTCAAGTCGTCTTTTGGCGAAATAAGGGAGAAGGTCAAGAGCATGAAGGTGCAGGAGGAGCACGGCACAGTAACTGTAAACACCATAAAGAAGCTGCTCAACGACGGCAAGATACCGATAGTGCTGGTGAACGCCAACCTGATAAACCCGTATCTTGAGGAGTCCCCGCATTGGATCGTCGTGAAGGGCTATGACGATGACACCATATACATAAACGACCCTTACTCGGATAGCACAATAGCGATGGAGCCAGAGGTATTCAAGGGTGCCATAGGCTACGAAGATGAGCACCACCTTATAGCCGTCAGCGCAAGAAAGAGATAACTGCGGTTTGTTCTATTTCTTTCTTTTTGATTATTTTTATTTAGTGATGGCAAACCTGCCTAAGGTCCCGGCATATCTTTGATGCCTGAAGGTAGGGATAGCAGTTTGGCGCGCAACACAGTTTCCTGGGCGCCTTACTTTATTTTTATCGCAGCGCTCAGCTTTGGATTCCTGAATCCGAATCTTACGCCATAGTGCAGCATTCCAAGGCCCAGCCTCTTCCTGTACACGAGCTTGACCCTGCTCTTGCTTATTATGTTCTTGTAGCAGCTTTCGCAGGACAGTCTCTCGGTTATTGGCATTCCGGATTCGCCGAACCTCTTTGAAGGCAGGACGAATTTTACTTCCCTCTTTTCCATGAACCTGCCGCATATGGAGCAGGAGTTTGACGCCAAGTACTGCCTGTCGGCCTTCTCAGCGCATTTCACGCAGTATATCCTGCCGTCGCTAAGAGCCATTTTCTTGGAGAAGTTGTATAGAGCTGAACCGCACTTCGTGCAGCGTTCATTCTCATTTACGTTTAGGTATTCCCCCATTCTCACCCACCACTTCATATTATTTTGTTTTAGCCGCTATATATTACTTTCTAGCTTCCACTATTTTAGACGAACTAAAGCAGCATGCGAATTCTGTATACGGCAGACCAATCCAGAATTTCGGAAAGCCTTTTAAAGCTTGAATTATCTCTAAATTAATTTTTATGCTTCAGCGCATTTTCTATTGCGTCCCGGACATCGCGTATGCCTGCCGCGGACTTTACGCTGCTGCTCTCGAAGTGCGTCTTTGAGGATTCGTAGCCTGCGGCTGAAAGCCTTTGCATTATCTCGTCGACGCCGACAGACCTTGCCTTCATCAATTTTGTTATGGAGGGTATATGGTAATAGAACGGAGCCGCAATTTCGTCATTGATTGCCTCGGCTATGCGCATTTCCGCCTTTGGATAGCCGCTTTGCCCGAAGTAGCGCGAAGCATATGCAGCAGCCGCACCGGATTTTATGCTGCCTAGCCAAAGCCTGCCGTAGAATTGCATCTCCCTGCCGCAGTAATCGCATTCGAGCCTCTTTGGATATGCGCCCTTTGCGGTCTTCACGTTGCCGCAGCCGGTGCAGTATCCGACATAGCCCATCTGGTCGATTGACTCTGAAGCCTGCTTGGCACCCTTTGACGCCAATACGAATGCGCGGATGTAGTGGCGGTTGTAAAAGGCAGCGAGCACTTCTATGCCGAAGTTGAACTGCGCGGCCTGCCGTGCGATGTAGCCGAGCAGAATCCTGGCCCCGCTTTCGTAGCACAGCTTGTTGTGTATCGGCCTTGAATCGTAGAGCTTGCGGCATGCGCGCTCCTGCGCTCCGCAAAGCACCGCGGTGTCGGTCGCGGTCACCATCATCAGGGCCCCGTCGGAAGTAATCTTGAGCAGATCGTTTATGTTAGGCACAGGGCTGCCGAACGGATCCAGGTCTATGACATCAAATTTTACCTTGGTTGTGTTGGCGAATTCCTGTATGCTTGTGCTTATGGGCTCTATGCGGGACCTGAGCCTGTTGCGCGCCACATTGGCACGCAGGTCCTTGAATGCGCTGCGGTTTATTTCGAGGCACGTTGCCTTACTTATGCCTGCCTCTTTGCAGTAGCGTATTGCTCTTATGCCGGTAGCTGCAGTGGAATCAAGGAGCCTTGCGTCCGTGTGCTTGAGCTCCTTTACATAGTAGTCCACAATGGCGACGCTGAAGTCCCTGGAAAACCTTGCCTCCGGGTTCATGAAAGACCTTGAATGCATCGCTATCCTGGCGGAAGATTCCGAGTACATTTACTTATCGCCCTCCTTAATTGACTTTACCGCATCCAGCAGCCCGTGGGCATAGGATATGCACGAAAAAGACGTGAACAGGTCGCCCTTGTCAAGGTAGCTCTTGGAATCCGATGCATACATCTTTGACATCTCTATTACGGAGAGCGCCTTTTTGTCCCCCTGCGCATTGAGCTCGGCTTCCTTTACCGATTCATAAAACATGCGTATGTCCTTTTCGATCCTATTCTTGGCTTCGGATTCTCCTTGCAATGCATCACCTCAAGAGCATTATTAATATGCGGCAACCTTTATTTAGTTTGCACGCTTTGCGCGCTTTACAAACAATTAAAAAATTTAATGCATCTATTATAGCGGTGTTTGGATGGCAGAACCATGGACGGGATACGCTAGCATGATAATAAACTATGTAGAGCCCAGCATAAAGGACAAATACAAGCTATCTCTTACGGACCTGCTCGGCGACCCTGACAGCTACATTGCCAAGCCGGACATGTGGATCGCGGTTGAGAACATCTCCGAATTCATAAAGGGCTATGTAAATGACATGATATCGAAGATGCCGAAGGACAAGGCAGCGCTGGAGAAGGATGCGATGAAGTGCGACTCGATAACGAAGCAGATAAGCCAGAACATATCGATGCAGGCAAAGCAGAACAAGGTTCCGTTCATAAAGGCAGACAGCATAGAGAGGGATACTTCAAAGGACGAGGTCATAAACATAAGCACTGTTGACGCAGACATACTCAAGCTTGTGGAGAAGCTTATGGCAGAGGCGCATTTCGTATCGGACTTCTCCTCGAATTATGAGGAGTATAAGATTGGCGACTGGCTTTTCTCCGGGGCAAAGAACTACGTTATAAGGGTCAACATGCAGCCCAACAGCGTTCTTGATCTTGAAGTGGGCAGGGAAGAAGTGCTTGATATGCTGACTGGCATACAGAACGCCATAAAGAAGGAATAGCCTGAGTTGGATGGTTAAGCCCTTTTTGTTTGTAACCGGGACTCCTGGCGTAGGGAAGAGCTACTGCTCAGCCAGGCTAGGAAAGGCATTCAAGGGCATAAGAATAATAGAGATAAACGATGTGGCAGAGCGCTACCGCACTTATTCTGGGAAAGATGAATACGGCTCGCGGATAGTGAGGCTGAGAGAGCTGCGCATGCGGGTTATGCAGGAGATAGACAGGGCAGGAGGAATAACTGTAGTTGTAGGCCATCTTGCCCCAGAACTTGGCATAAGGACGCATTTTGCAATAGTGAAGAGGGAAAGCCTGAAAAAACTGGCTGCAAGACTTAAAAAAAGAGGTTATGCTAAGGGCAAGATAAGGGAGAACCTTATAGCAGAGGCATTCGACTATTGTGGAGAAAAGATAACCAAGTTTGCAGATTTCACATGCGAGGTTGACACTTCCAGGCAGTTTGACCTTGTGGCAAAGAGCATTATGGAGCATCATGCAGGAAAGAAGGCGCATGGGGTAGAGAGCAGCGCCGCAATTAGAAGGTTTTGCAATGGCGAGAGCAAGTACAAGCTTGAGGAACTTGCAGAGATGGCGCGCTCAGGAAATGAATTCGGTTTCTGAGTTGCAGCGCTATATTGTCATTTTGCGGATGTAGGCGCGATATACCAGCTTTGCGCATGCCTCTGGTATTTCTTTGCCGTACAGCACAGTGGATTTTTTCTTTATATACGAGGGAAACTTGAAGGATTTCGAATTCAGCGCCGCCCTTATCGCCTCTTCCGGCGTTTTGTATCTTGCTTCCTCCAATGCGAAGATCCTTTCGCCGTCGAACGAGACGTTGTCCATCTCCTTGTTGACGTGCTTCTTATAGAATACTATGGAGTCTTCATGCATGAATCCGGGCGGGCCACGAACCAGTTCTATGGACGAGCTTTGCCTGTCCATAAAGAACGCGATTACGCCGTCGCCGTCGCCCATTTCTTGCAGGGTTATTACAGGCTTGAAGGAATATGATTCAAGGAAGTGTACCATCTGGCCCGAAAGTTTTACTATCTGGGGCCACAGCGTGTCGTCCGATATCTTGGGCAGGCGCATACGCAACGCGTATATTTTCAGCCCCGTGGCTTTTTCGATGGATTCAAGCCTCCTGAAAGAGTCGTCATCGGAGAATCCGTACCTGCTTATAACTTTGGCCGACTGCTCCTCTAGGATCCTGTATGAAACCAGTGATGCGCGGAGCAGGGACTCGTCGGACACGCTGGCTGCCACATTCCTGTCGGGATCGGTAGGATCTATAACTATAAAATTGCTCCTGAAGCGCTGGCTTGCCTCCTTTGCAGACTCTGAGTTTGACACGCTCTTTGACAATGGCTCTATAAGGCATGGCCTTTTTACCGAAGCAAAAAACTCAAGAGTCTTCGTTATGTCACCAAAAGTGTGCACCAGGAGTTCGCATAGATAGCCGGAAAATCCTCTGACACGGGCCTCTGCGCCGTATATGTTGTGCTCCCTGAGTATGTACTTTAGCAGGCGGACATGGTCCTTCTGCGCTTCGCTTAGGTTGGCCATCACGAACTGATTATGGAGCTGGGTGCGGTCAACTGCAGTTGCCATTTCTGACGAATCCCTTATTTTGAAGGCAGGAACAATATCGGCCTTTATCTCGAACTTTTCCGAAATGAGCTTCAGATAAGGGTGCTCCGCGTAGTTTATCACAAAGGATTCGCCATGGCTGCGGCGCACCACCTTCTTTGCCAGCTCTATGGCCTTTCTCTCCATTTCCCTTTCTGCAGTGCCTTTTGGAAACAGCATGAATATATCTATGTCTGAAGTGCCGCGTATTTGCGTGCCCCTTGCGACGGACCCTGCAAGTATTATCTCGACATTGCGCGGAACGACCTTCCGCAGCCTGCCCATCAGTTCGTTTGAATATTCGTTGAGGGCAGCAATCTCCTCTGCGGTTGGGCGTATCTCTTCAAGTATGCCTTTAAATACAAGGTTTAGCTTCTGGTACCCGCCTGCCTTCCGATACCTTGCAGATTTGGATTTCATGGTTACACATCAGACAATAGAATTTAATTGATAAAGGATTTAGTTATTTGTGCGCATAGTCAAAAATAGTTTTGTGAAATATTGCGGTTTTCCAGCACAGTTTGGCTTTGCGGAGTGGGCAGGTGGCTTTGGCAGATTACGAAAATGGTGAAAAGCGTGAAAGCAGAGTTGGCACGCTTAAGAGATTCATGATTAACAGGCTTGTCCGAAAGTCTGCAGCAATAGATGACAAGGTAGAGAAAATGGTCAGGGAATTTGAGTCGGCTCAGAAGAGCAGGGGCGATGAGGAGATTAAAAAATATTTTGAGGTTCTCGGGATAAGACCCACCAAAGACAGGAACGCCGTGAGAAATGCATACAGATCAATGGCAAAGAAATACCATCCTGACGTTTCCAAGAGCATAGGCTCTGAAGAGATGATGAAAAGGATAAACGAGGCGTACAAGGCCATCTCTTCGGAAAGGGCAGTAGTTAGAATGGAGCTCGATGAGGATGCGGCCTCAATAAGGATTGAGAACAGATTCCTGAACCTGTACGAGCAGGCCAGGCAGTACGACTACGAGATTTTTCTAGGAAAGTTCAGGGTGATAAGCAGCAGAAACGAACTTTACGGCATAGTCGGCGAGTTCACAGACTGGAAAGCAAGGATAGACAGGGTAGAAAGGGCCCTGTTCGGAAAGTTCAGAAGCGCAATGAAGGACCTGGAAAAGGTGAATATGCGCATAGA
>JAMCZL010000031.1 GCA_023485745.1 Candidatus Martarchaeota archaeon
TTATGAAAGGCTCCAGACTGTCCTTCCCCAGATACGGCGAAATGGTTATGCAGTCTACATCGAAAATTGGCGTGCGCTTGCCCATGACTTCCGATTCTCCAAGGAATGCATTCGCGTATGCCTCTGCAGTCGAAGCTATGTCGCCGCGCTTTGCATCTATTATCACAACCATGCCCTTCTCTTTTGAGTATTTTATGGTGTCCTGCAATGCAGCAATGCCTCCGATGCCGTATTGCTCGTAGAAGGCGCTTTGCAGCTTTACTCCGGGAACCATGTCGTGCACCGCGTCTATGATGCATTTGTGGTACGCAAAAATGCTGGCCCTGATGGATTCTTCCGGCGTGCCGCCCTTTGAAATTGCGAAGTGTGGCATGCTTCCGATGCGCGGATCAAGTCCGATAATGCATGGGTTCCCTTTTTTGTTAACGGCTTCCAGGAGCCTGTCCGCATAATTGTTCATGCTATCGACACTTGTGCTGCAAAATGCGCTGGTTATGAGTATGGCACACTTGATCCTGCCTTGCTCACGTTTGATACCGTGTTCGAGACTGCGTGGGACACCCCGAGTATCTCTTTAAGGAAGCTGACAATCCCGCCTATGAATCCCGATACGCCGCTGAGTGTCAGCGCTCCGGTAGTGAAGAAACTGTACGCAACCGAAGCAAGTATGAACAGTATTATGAATATGAGTATGGTAGTGAGAACGTTCTTTATGAACTTTATGCCGATCGCTACCACGGCTATTATCAGTATGATCGCGACGATAAGGTTGTATGGCTGCGGCACCTTGTACTGCTGGGTGGTTACCGAAGAATTAAGGGCAGCGAACGTAACAAGCAGGAAAAATAACGCAGAGTATATCCTTGTTCTGCCGTCCATGCAAACCAAGATAATTACAACCGCCAAAGTTTAAATAATTATTTATATTTTGCATGGAAAATATGGACCGGTGGCAGGCGGGCAGCCTACCGAAAGGAGGAAGCTCCTCTCATGCAGAGCGTATAATGGCACAATGCCTGATTCGGAACAGAAACGATACTGCAATTGCGCAAAAGCGATGACAAAACGAGCGCGCATGCGCAGGTGAAACGCGCCGATGCATTACGCGGTGAGCATGCAAGGCTAAACGCCGCTCAGTCGAATGCTGCCTAAAACAGAAAGAGGGCTACGGCCTGCCACTGCCTTATTATCACTGGAAGGAAAGTTTGACGTCAGATTCCTCCACGGTCTTTCTTTTTGCATGCCTGGAAAGCTTCACGGAATTGGATGCGGCCTTCAGGGCAATTTTCTCAAGCTGCTCCTGAAAGTATGACAGGGCAGACTCGCTTACCCTTGTTGCACCCGCACCCTTCAGCATTTTCTTAACAGTAGACTTAGTTATGTACATTATAAGCACCAGTATCCGCCTTTTAATTTTATTACATGTTTTTAGCTTTATCTAAATTATCGCGATTAGCGGAATTTCTACGAAATTGATAGATCCTGCAGTGCGAATTCCCTCGAGAGTATTGCAAGCTGAACGTTGTCTACCAGGCTGCCGTTTTTGATGCCGTCCTCCTTTAACCTTGCCTCTTCCTTCATGCCCACAGACTTCATCATGCGTATTGATCTTTCGTTGCTTGCGAAGGCTATTCCGTATATCCTGTTCAGACCTAGCCTGGCGAAGCCGAACGCCAGCATGAGCCGGAGCGCGTCTTTTCCGTATCCTTTGCCCCAGAATCTCCTCCCTATCCAGAATCCAACCTCGGATTTCTTGCTGCGCATGTTTATATAGCTTAGCCCTATCGCGCCGACGATCTCGCCCGTTTCCGCGCTACATATCCCCATGTGCAGCCCTATGCCGCTCGACGCTTCCTCTGACGCGCGTTTTATGAAAGACAGCGCATCCTCCTCTGAATAAGGGTGCGGAAAAGTTCCCTCGTCGGATATGCTTTCCGCTATTTCCTTGTCGTTGGCGTTGGCCGCAATCGCCGCCGCGTCACCGTATTCCAGCGTTCTCAAATATACCTTGGCATTGGCCGCGCTTATCCTTATGTGCAACACCGCAAATAATTTCAGATGCTTTTTAAATGTTGGCTCAAATTTATTAACTGTTTGGTTGGTTTGATGGGGGTAGGAGAATACCTTGACAATTCAAAACTTAGCCGTGGGCATTGGCGTATAACGCTAATATCCGGAATGAGCTTTTTTACTGATGCGTACGACCTATTCGTAATAGGCATAGTACTTCTCATGCTAAAACCAATATTCAACCTTACCCCCGCAGGGATTGGAATAGCGGCCAGCGCGGCCCTGTTCGGCGCGGTAGTCGGGCCTCTATTTTTCGGTTTTGTAGGGGACAAGTTCGGCAGGAAGTCAGCTTATTGGATGACTGTAAGCATCCTTATAATAGCGGCCCTTGGCTCTGCGACTTCCGCCAACCTGATACAGCTGATAATATGGAGGTTCGTGCTCGGAATAGGGATAGGCGGGGATTATCCGCTGAGCGCGACCATAGTCGCTGAATACGCGAACAAAAGGGACAGGGGCAAACTCATATCTTCGACCTTTGCCATGCAGGGGTTCGGACTGATAGCCGGGATAGCAATAGCTTTCCTGCTGCTTTATACCGGGCTGCCCACATCGACCATTTGGAGGCTGCTGCTCGCCATAGGCGCAGTGCCTACAATGACCATACTCTATGCCAGGACCAAGCTGCTCGAAACCCCGCTGTACAGCGAATACCTGGGGAAGGGATCCAAAGCTTCCGAGGCACTTGAAATAGTTTCTAGTGGCGGCATGGCAATGAAGACCAAGGCTGCAGAAGATGCCAACATATTTTCAAAGGGCAGGATAAACGGCATGGAGTTCCTGCGCAAAAGATGGCGCATAGTATTTGCGACTGCAGCCAGCTGGTTCATACTCGACGCCTCCTATTACGGGACTGCAATATTTACGCCGTACCTGACAACCTTTCTCGGCTTCAGCGGAATCTTTGGGCCTACCGAAGCATCGGCCCTGATACTGCTGCTGGCAGCCGTGCCGGGCTACTGGGTCGCCGTGGCGCTTATTGACAGGCAGGGGAGGAAATCCATGCAGGCCGTTGGCTTTTTCATGATAGCAATGTCGTTCGTAGTGATAGCGCTGTTCGGCAAGGCCCTCCTTGCATATTCGGTGCTTCTGTTCTTTTTCATTTACGGCCTGTCCTTTTTCTTCAGCAATTACGGGCCCAACACAACCACGTACGTATACCCGGTGGAGCTTTATCCGACCCAGCTAAGGGCAAGGGGCCACGGCATCGCAGCCATGTCCGGGAAGTTCGGCGCGGCCATATCTACGCTGTTTTTTCCGCTCCTGATAGCGGCGATAGGGCAGTACAGCCTTCTTGGAGCGCTTGGAGTTCTTGCCCTGCTCGGATGCGTGATAACTATTGCGCTGCTTCCCGAGACAAATCAGAAATCGCTTTTAGAAACTTCTGCAGAAACAGAATTCGTAATAATAACGGAAGTGATGGGCTCGGAATTTTCCAGGCTGATAGGCAATATAGTAAAGGGCGCGGATCTGATAGCCGAAACAGAAAAGAACATGTCAAATAGGAAGGCCAATTTTAAAAGGATGCGGGAGCTAGAGCACGAAGCGGACCTTAACGTCAAATTCATAATGGAGAACATAATAAACCTGAAGGCAAACGGCACCGCCTATATGGACGTCTCGCACCTGGCTTCCAGCCTTGACGACATAATGGATGCCGAGGAAGCGGTGGCTGCGAGGTTCGTGATATTTGACATAGAGAAGGCGGATGAAAGCATGCTGGAAATGATGGAGGAGACAAGGCTGTGCATAGATTTTGTATACAAAAGCCTTGTTGCGCTTAGGGACCTTCAGACTGATTCCGGTGTAATGCAGCGCCTCTCAAGGCTCCACGAAGAAGGCGCAAAATACGAGAACAGGGTAGACAATATGCTCAGGGAGGCGCTTGCGAGGGCCATGAAGATGAACAATGCCAAGAGGATAATAAGGTACAAGGAGGTCTATGAGAGAATGGAGATGATAAGCGACAGGTGCATAGACGCGCTAGATGCGATAGGCGATGTGGCGCTTAGGTACGCCTACAGATAGCCTCTTCACTTCCTGAGCAGTATCTTCCATACTTCAACCACGTCTTTTCCGAACATGTTCGAGGGAGTTTTCATGTATGTGCGCAGCTCTGCAAATCCGCTTGTCATGCGCTCGCTCTGGCTTTCTATGGTCTGATAGCTTTTTATGCCGCCGGATTCGCCCACTGTTTCCTTGTCTTTGCGGAGCTCGTAGAAGAATCCCGAGGTGAGGCCGTACATTAGGGAACTGTTCTCCTTGAAAAGCCTTTCGTACAACGCGTAAACGTCATTGACTGGATAGCACGACTCTATTGAGAACAGGCTTACGAATGCGTTGGGCTTGTATGGCATCATCTTGGCTACGTTCTGGGAGGTATAGTCGGCCTTTATGAAGTTTTTTACAGCGCCGGTATAGTTTGAGTCTATCCCGACATACCTAGAATAATAGCCGTATTTGGAGTATTCGCCGAGCCCGCAGCCGAGGTCCATCACCAAAAATCCGTTCTGTGGAGCGAGCTTCTTGAATATTCCGAATATCAAGTCGTGGTTCGCACGCACTTGCGGCTCGACCAGGTAGTTGCGGTACATGTCGTAGAATCCTTCTGTGTATCCTGCGGATTTGCTCCCGGAAACGTTATCCGATGCAGTAGCTTTTGCCTTTTTAATCGCCATAGAAACGCCGTCCGCTTTTGCATTGCATGTATATATGGCTGGCCCTTCCAGATATAAAATGGTATCGCATCTGAAACTGGCGAGCATGAAGTGCGATTGCCGGGATTTGGACCCGGGTTACCGCCTTGGCAAGGCGATGTCCTACCAGGCTAGACTACAATCGCAAATAGCAATCAGCCGAAAAAGCCGCGATGCAGAGTTATTGATTAAAGAAATTATAAAAACATTTTCATTGCCAGAGAGCATAAGAAGCAGGCGCTGCAACCTGAGCTCCAGGTCGCAGCATTCCGAGATTACACGACTACCTTTTCGCCTGGCACCCGCCTGAATACCTGCACATCGCCGACGTGGTCTGCGGCAGTCATGAACCGTGCAAGGCGCTCTATCCCGAATCCCGCGCCTGCCGACGGCACAAAACCTTTCTTAAGCTGCTCTATGTAGGCATCGTATATGCCCAGCTCGAGCTTGTCCCTGCTCATTCTCTTCATTATTCTGCCGTATTCGTATTCGCGCTCGCCTCCTGAAAGGGCTTCCCCGTAGCCCTTTGGATATATCAGGTCGTAGTTGAGGTAGTGCCCCGGCTCTGAATCGTCCTCCCTCTCGTAGAACTCCCTTTTGTGGCACAGCGCCCAGAATGGCTGGTCGTGCGACATTGACGCCTTTGACTCCCAGTCCTGCCCGTATTTCGCCTCAAGTTCGTGGGTTGTGTACCTTTTGAATGGCGGCCTGAATTCGAACGGCTCAACCCCGAGCTCGGAAAACACGCTTGCAGCCCTTGGATCGGCCTTTATCGCTGCGCCGAGCTTTGCGAGAAAGCCTTCCACAACCTTTATGACATCGTCCATTTTCGCGTCCTTGATCTCGAAATCGAGCTGCGTAAACTCGAAGAGGTGCCGCTTTGTTCCTCCCCTTTCAGGGCGCTCTAGCCTTATGTTCGGCGAGAGTATGAATATCTTCTCAAGGTCCTTTACTGCGACCTGCTTGTGCAGTATCATTGAGTTCATTGTGTACAGCCTTTCGCCGCCATATTCTATCTCTGGCGTCTTCACTATCGAAGAGCCGGGATCCGGCCCAAGAGGGTCTGTACTTTTTCCGAGAACTACCGGGAGCAGCTGCACGAAGCCGCTGTCATGAAAATAATCGACGGCGAGCCGTATTATGGCGCTCTCTGCAGTCACTCTCAGCTTTAGCTTTTTGTCCATGCCTTCCATGCAATCACGCATAGATGGTGCATCTTGTGCAATAAATACTTTTTCTCTTTTTTGCTGGAATTTTTGCAATATTTATAGTAATCTATTTATATCTTATTGGAAAAAATACAATTATGGATGCAGTTGACGAGGATATAATATACGCCATAGATTCCGGCAACATAAGGTATTCCAGGATAGCTAAAAAGCTGGGCATACCTCTTTCTACGGTTCATTTCAGGGTAAAGAGGCTTGAGAGGGAAGGCATAGTAAAAGGCTACAGGGGAGATATAGACTGGAGGAAGGCCGGGCTGGGCCTCAATGCCTTTGTATTTATAAATATAGATGTCAGCCTGCTTAAGAGGATAGGCAAGACGCAGGACAAACTGCTCAAGGAGCTGCTCGGCATCAAGTATGTTAGGGAGGGGTATGTAGTAACTGGCGACTCTGACATACTCCTCAGGGTCATGGCAAAGGACACTGCGCATTTCAAAGAAATCCTTCTTAACCATATAGACACGAAGGAGGGCATCGTAAAGACCGACACCATAATGATTTTGGAGTAGGCGGCCAATGCCCTATGCCAAATGCAAATAAGTAAATAATTTTCAATTGATTGTTATGCGGTGCTGGAATGATAAAGGAAGCCTTCACTGGTAAAATATATTACATGCAGGTGATGGATGAGGAGGGCAATGTCGACCTTTCACTGATGCCTAAGGAACTCGATGACAAAGCCCTGCTGAACATGTACATGCTCATGAGCAAGGCCCGCAGCCTTGATGCGAAACTGCTCAGCCTGCAGAGGCAGGGCAGGGCTCTTACCTATGCGCCGCTTGTCGGAGAGGAGGCTACGCAGATAGGATCCGCCCTCGCATTGCGAAAAGGGGATTTCGTCGTACCGAACTTCAGACAGCATGCAGTATACATGACTATTGGAGTTCCAATAGAGAAGTTTATGGAGTACTGGAAAGGCTATGAGGAGGGTGACGTAATGCCAGAAGGGGTAAACGCAACCCCGGTTATCGTACCGGTAAGCACGCAGATGCCGCATGCGGCAGGCATAGCCTATGCGTACAAATACAAGAAGAAAGACGGGGCTGTGCTCACATATGTAGGTGACGGAGGCACCTCGGAAGGGGATTTTTATGAGGCGATAAACTTTGCAGGAGTGTTCAAGGCGCCCCTTGTTGCAATAATAGAGAACAACCAGTGGGCGATATCCGTGCCCAGGTCAAGACAGAGCGCGGCGCAGACTCTGGCTCAGAAGGCAATTGCCGCAGGCATAAATGGGCTCCAAGTTGACGGCAACGACGTGATTGCAGTATACAAGGCCACCAGGGAGGCCCTTGAAAATGCAAAGGGCGGGCCGACCTTGATAGAATGCATAACCTACAGGCTGAGCATGCACACCACTGCAGACGACCCAGAAAAGTATAGGGATGACAGCGAGGTCGAGAAATGGAAGGCAAAGGACCCGATACTTAGGCTGAGGAGATACCTTGAGAAAAAGGGCTTGTGGGACGACGCAAAGGAAAAAGAGATGAACGACAGGCATTCAAAGGAGATAGACGAAGGCGTGGCGGCTGCGGAGACGTTCAAGCCAGACCCGAAGGCAATGTTCGAGAACATATACAGCTTCATGCCGCAGGTGCTCAAGGACGAGGAGGACGAGGCCCTGGCTGCGGGTTTCTGGGAAGGGAAGTAGGTGAGAGCATGAACATCAATATGGTGGGCGCTATAAACAATGCGATCGAACTGTGCATGAACGAGAACAAGGACATGGTCCTGCTCGGAGAGGACATAGCAAAGGATGGAGGGGTGTTCAGGGTAACCGACGGC
>JAMCZL010000001.1:0-7472 GCA_023485745.1 Candidatus Martarchaeota archaeon
CGGCGGCACCATAGTATCGCTTGGAAAGGGCGACTTCATAAACATAATGGACCTGTCCGGAATGAAGCCCCTGGACAGGACCAAGCAGATAATAACATCCTTCGAAATACTTACAGACATATCGCTTTACCCGGAGCAGAAAAGGCTTACCGAGGAAGCAATAGAGCAGGCATATGTAAATGCAGGATTCAACCTTTCCGAGAAGGCGCCTGAAGAAAAGGAGGCCCCTACGATAAAGGACGCGATATCGCTTATGGAGGAGCACCTCCAGGACGGCACATACGAATACCCGGCGGAGCTTGAAAACGCAATATACAGGCTGAGGCAATTTGCCAGGGAGGGCGAAGACTACTTTGCTAGGAAGAGCACAATAAACCTTGGCAAGATAGCCGAATCCGGGCTGGTGGACATAGACCTGTCCAACCTGCCTGACGAGAGGTTCAGGGCTCTCGCAGCTCTTTTCATCCTGCAGACGCTCAAGGAGCGCATGAGAATCGAGGGATGGAGCGAGACAAAGGGGCTCAAGACAATAGTGGTGCTAGACGAGGCGTGGAAGGTCGCAAGCGATGAGAAGAGCGACGCAATAATGATAGTCAGGGAGGGCAGGAAATACCAGTTCGGCCTTATAGTGGCATCGCAAAATCCTACGGACATAAACGAGGCCATATTTTCAAACGTAGGGACCACATTCATGCTCAGGATAAAGTTCGAGAAGTTCCTCAACTACCTGCAGGGCTCGCTCAACTTCTCGCAGTTCATACGCTCAGAGATATCAAAGTTCGGGGTAGGGCAGGCTGCAGTCGACATGGCATTCCAGACCGCAATGCGGTTCCCGGACATATTCGTGCTTGAGAAGATACGCGGAGAAGAGCCGCTGTATGTATACACGCTTGACATATCTGACGTGCTGACACAGAGCGAACTCTCTGCAGGTCTCATACAGAAAGACTACCAGTTCGAAGGGGACGAGCTCAAGAACAAGTTCATAAACTACAACATAAGCAGCGACGTGATAAACGCCGTGTTTGCAGACCTGGATTCAAAGGCCAGGAACTCGAAGATGCTCGACTTTGTCTCCCTGCTCCGGTCAAACGGCGTATCTGCTCAGGACATAGTCTCTTTCATGAAGAGCCTCAGCATAGAGGACATGCTGATATCAAGGATCATGCAGTCTACGGGCGGTATGAATGGCTAACACCGAGACCTTTACGTTGACCAGGCCTGAGCTAAGGAGGCTTCTAATAGCCTACAACGTAGACGAAAAGAACATAGAAAAGCTTTTTGCCGAGATGGAGAAAGCGCACAGGCACATAAACATAGTTTCGTTCATAGGCATGCTGGAAAAGACGAACCTGGGCAGGTCAGCGATAAGCCACATAATGCGCAGGTTCGGGATGGACGACGTGGCCATAAAGAACGCATTCGAAATGGTCGACGAGCAGAAGGTTATGGCAGAGTCCGGAAGGCTTTATTCCGCGTCAGTGGACTTCGGTCAGTAAAAGTTGGTAAAATGCAGAAGGAAGAAAGATGCATACTGTGCGGCGCGGCAAGACCGGGCCTGGCCGTAAGGGAAGACTTCGTCATAGGCTCCATACGGTGGTTCAAGAGGAATGTTACGCACAACGAGAAGGGCTACTCCATAGTAGTGTGCAGGGAATGCTATCCAAAATACAAGAAGGCCCTGGCTTCATACAGGCGCAAGCAGGTCGCATACGTGGCAATCGGCATAATATTCATGGCGCTGCTGATAGTGCTTTCACAGGACAAATTCCTTGCGGCATTGTCTGGCATAGCCATAGTCGCTTTCATGTACCTGCTCTCGCTGCTCAGTTACATGCCATCAGTTTCAATACCAGAAAGCGCCCATGCTGCAGCAGAAAATGTCAAAAAGCGCGCTCCGCGCCGCAAAGGCAGAATCGCACGCTAATGCGTCAAATCCATCCAACAGAATGATTTTAATTGATTCGTGATAATAATATAAATGTCAAGTGGTGCAATGGCTGAAGATACCGGCATAGTAGAACCAAAGGCCGCGGGGTTTATAATCAAGGGCAGGCTGGCGGGCAGCTTCTCCGCAATAGCAAGCCGGCTTTCGACGCTGCAGATGTTCTCGATAAAAGTAAACCCTGACAGCGTTGTAATGCTTACTGTGGAAAGCAGGGACATGCAGAAAAACCCCTTCCTATTCTTCATATTCACGTTCAAGGCAGACGAGATAGAAGTAAGGTACACAATACCTCTTGACTCGAGCGAGAAAATGCGCAAGCTCTACATAATAAAGAACCTGCTGAGCGTCCTTTCACTGATAGCTGACCTGTACCAGCCGGACCAGTCGGCCCTTTACCAGCTTACCGACTCTATAATAGACGACGTGCTCAATTCCCTTTCGCAGAGCTACAGCTCCCTTTTCAACAGCTACGATTCACTATTCAACGAATACAGGGAGCTTAAAAGGCTCAATATAGAGCTGTCCAACTCAAACAAAAACCTTACGGCGCAGGCCACGCAGCTTTCAAGCGAGAACAACGAGCTGAAGGCAAGGCTTGAGTCGCTGGAGAAGTATTCGGACGAATCGCTCATGGTTATGGTGGAGGACTGGCTCGAGGCGCACAGCAACACAATAGACATATCTGAATTCGCGCGGACCTACAAGCTTACCATACCGCGGATAGAGCAGTTGCTCAACAAGATGGTTACGCTGGGCTATGTGGAGCTTAAGGGATAGAGATGCAGCAGACACGCTACGTGATGAGGATAAACAAGCGTCTCAGGTACATACGCGTATACAACATTGTGAAAAAGGTAAGCAGCAAGCAAAATCCCCTAACAAAAGTATTCATGAAGGTGTTCGGCGGAAAAAAGGGCGACAATGGGGAAGCATAAGTATTAAAACGGTAATGCGAAGTGGCTAAAGCAAAAAAACTGGCGATAATCGCAGTGATAGCGGTCGTGGTTCTTGTAGTCATATTTGCGCTTATCGGAGAATACCTGAAAAGCGCCTACAGCTCAATTCCAACACCAACGAGCACAAAGGCTCCGCCAACATCGCTGTATTCCGGCATGGTCTCGCAGCAGCTTCTATTCTACCGCAACGGCCAGTACATTGTGCCATATGCCCTTATGTCGTTCCTTTCGTCTAATTCCCCGAAAGTATACTTCAATGCCAGCCTGCTATTAAATCCTCCGCCATCCAAAATCTACCTGTTGAACTATTCAAGCTGCTATGACTGCGGCAACCTGGCCGCGTTCGAAGGCGACCTAAGCGGCTATCTCGGGAAATACAACATAAGCGGCTACAACAACATATCTCTCGTATCGCAGCCTACCCTCTTAGGCATAAAGAACAATTCAATACTTATCATACCTACTGGCCTCATGCCCACGTTCATGCTCGGCAACGTAAACGGCACAAACACAACCTACGTGCAGGCCCTTCTTAACAAAGGCGTGAGCATAATATATATAGGGCAATCATTTTCGAGCCTGCTGCTGCCTAACGGGATAGTGATACCAAATTCCAACATACCTCCATTCCTGGTTACGAGCCCGACTTCGCCCAGCAACAACTATGCAGGATTCCACTTTACCAACCAGACATTCGCATTCGATGCCGGCAGCAGATACGGGCCAATATCCTACGAGAACAAATACAATGGCTCTATAGTCGCGTTTTCCAACTACCTTAATACATGGCCATCCGAGTCGGATGCCGCGTACGATGTTGCCAGGGCCGTGGCAGAAAGCTTCTGGCTTCAAAGGTATCTCAATGCTTCATATAGCACCGCTGCAAATCCCTACGTGAGCACCTCTGGAAAGGCCGGCCTCATATTCAACAGTTCAACAGTACCTTTCAGCCAGGCAAACATCAACAAGCTAAACAGCGGCGCACTGAGGATAGTGGTGTCAAACAGCAGAAATTATTCCATATCAGACAATAGCAGGTACATCTACCTTACATACAAGCCGGACTACTCTATAAACGGCACGCTGTCGATACCGGCAAGCACACTGCCCGGCAGTTCATTCGAAGCCGCCATAGTCATATTCACGCACTCGGCGGTGCCAGTGGGCGTGCAGCCGCATATAACCATATACAACACCACGACATACTCTGCAATACGCACCATAGAGCTCAAATATGCGAATGTGGCCGGAAACTTTTCGTTCCTGCAGTTCCTGAGACCAAACGTAGGGCCGGGGGACTATATAGCCGAAGTGCAAAGCTTCTCCGGCAGCGTGTATTCGGCGTCGCTGTTTTCTGTTCCGCCAATAAACATTGCCCTGACGCGCTCCAACTTTACAAACAACAATTACATATTCAGCTTGACCAGCCAGGGCGCCCCCCTTTCCGGCATACCTTATACTATATACCTGGACGGAATATACCCCGAGAACGGCACAATACAGAATGGCACCATATCGTATTTGCTTCCGCGCGGCACGCAGCAGTTCTACGGAAACCTGAATTTCAGGATTGAAATGCTCGCAACTAATTTCACATACACCGCCGTGCATCCCTCACCAACCATATCTATACCCTCCGAATACGTCGAAATAGCGGTAGTTGCAATAATCGTGCTGCTCCTTGTAACCCTGGTGCGTGCGCCGAACAGGGACGAGTTCTACATAGATGTGCCAAACCTGCCAAAGCATCCCTCCACCCCGATAAAGATAAAGGAGAACGAAGTCCTGCTAGCGTTCGACAAGCTCAACTCTTACTACCACTGGAGATATATGCCGCTGTCCAGGAACGAGGTCAAGCTCGCAATATCCAGCAACATACGTGTAAACAGCATGCCAGTAAACCTGACGCTCAGCAACGTTGAGGTAATACTGGACGAATTGGTATCGCACGGCGACATAGTAGAGATGAACGAGTTCTACGCCCCGAAATACTGGATAACCCAGAGCGGGCACGACATAGAATACCTTACCGTGTTTAAGCTGCTTAGGCTTTTCATGATATCTCATGCGTTCGTGTTTACAGATCTCGATGCCAGCCCCGTAGCTGACATGGTCGTAGCCCTGCAGGGGGAGAAGCGCTACATAGTCATATACTCGCAAACCAGCAAGTTCAAGAACGTACCGGTCTACGCCAATTCTAAGACATACGTAGCGTTCATAAACTCAGACAGGCTCACCGAATTCAAGGACAGGCTATACGGCACGCCTTCTCCTGGAAACGAGCAGTTCAAGCTTTATCTGGCTTCAGGCATGATAAAGCTAGTAGATGCCAACAATCCGGACGAGATACTCTCCTAGGCTATTGCCCATCAGCCGAATCGTCCTGTGCACCAGCGGCCTCCTCTTCTTCATGCGTTTCGCCGCCATCTTCCTTGAGTATATCCTTGTAATGTGAGGACACCAGCGCCGAAAGCTCAGATTCGACCTTGCCTTGGTCTTCGCCTGTCAATGCGCTCACGTCTTTTGAAAGCTGCTTGGTGTATCTCATTATGGTCTTGTATTTGCCGGCCTCTGTTCCTATCCTCTCCTTGCCCCTAATATACCGCTGTATGCCCCTGCCGGCGTCCATGAGCGCAAGCTTTATTTCCTCTATTATCTCGTCCTCCTGGGCTATTGATTCCTTTCCTACGCCAGAATACGGTATGTGGACCGAAGAAACGTTTACGAATACGCTGACGGGCTGGGTATCAAGGTCGATGCCATACCTCTTCCACTGTATGCTCCTAGCTGCTACGGTTATAGCGCATCCGCCGCTGTCGAAAAGAAGCGGCACCCTGTTGGCGAATCTGAGTATATTGCCTTCGTACGCGTCCTCCGCGACCTTTTTTCCGGAGTTCCCGCCGTAGGCCAGTGCCGCCTCGACAACAAAAGGCACCCCTCCTGCAAATATCCCGGGCTTTCTCTCTACAACATACATGTATTCTGGGTTAAGTATGTTTTTCAGGGCAGTCTTTACTTGCTGCTCGCCTATTGCACTTATCGAAGATGAGTCGGGCGCAATCCACTTGATCTCCTTGAAAGCCTTAACAAGAGCTTTCGCGTCGTCCCACTTCAGCGACCTTGGCGCCATTTCCAAAACATCCGGCCCAGCAATTTTTCTGATTTCGTCTATCTTGCCCTGCGATACGCGGGAAAGGCTGTCCATCAAAAATGCTGAAACCTTTCTTGATTCGCTTATCTGCGCCAGCTCCAGAATGTCGTTCACAGACACGCCAAGAGGATGCGGCTTTACCGGCACAGGCCTTTTAGGTATGGTGTCGGTTGCCCTCATTAGCAAATTTGCCTTTCCGTTCGGGTCTACGAATTCTATCTGGGCATGTGGATTGGCGAGCGCGGTCCTTTTCAAGTACTCATAAACACCATGATCGCTGTTTTCGTACTTCACAGCCCCAAATTCACCCTGCACCTCAAGCCCCCGCGGAACCTCGGCATTTGACACATCTGTAACAACCGGCTTGTTTGTCATCGTGTCTATATAAACCTTGCACGAATACCCGTCGTCGTTTCCGGTGGAGGATCTCACGGTTACGGGCTTGCCCGTGGTTATCTGTGAAAACATCGTGCATCCAGCTGCGCCTATGCCTTGCTGGCCTCGCTGCTGCATGTATCTGTGGAACTTTGTGCCAGCCAGTATCGTAGCCAGGGCCTTTCCAACAAATTTCTTTGGAATGCCCGGGCCGTTATCCAACACCCTTACGAAGTACCTGTCCTCCTCAACCAGTCTGACCTCCACGCTTATATCCGGCAGTATGCCAGCTTCTTCGCAAGCATCCAAGGAGTTTGTCACGTACTCGTGCACGACCGTGACAAGCGAATGTACAAGGCCCGAGTACCCAAGCATCTGCTTGTTCTTCTTGAAAAACTCCGCTATCGAATGCTCCTTGAATTCCTTGAATATCGCATCCGCCGAATTGGTTTCTGTCATGCTTCTTCAACTCCTTCTCTACGCCTTTCCTTGTTCTTCCTGTGCGCAGCCTCCATCTTATTGTATGCCAGCCTGTGGGATCTTCCGTCTATTATGGCATTGGCCGCGGTTTCGGCCTCCTCTATGCAATCGCTCTTCCCTATAAAACTTATCGTATCGCCGAATATGCTTACCTTCGCAGAGCTGACTACCTCTATATACTTCTTAGTGCGCCCGTTTGTGCCTATCAACCTGGCCCTTATTTCCCTTATCCTGTTCTTATTCCTTGTGAACTCGCTTATGTCTATAGATGAGAAGTAATAGTCCGGATGCGTAAGCTTAACGGCAACGTCAATGCCAAACCCCCTGCCGAAAGCGTAGATTACATTTTTGGCAGTATACTCCTCAAACGCCCCATTCCCCTCAACTATGATTTCGTTTGCGCCCCTAAACTTAAGTCTGCAGCCGCACAGTTTCTCCAGCTTCCTTATGCCCTTTTTATCCGCCTTAAGCAAAGCCGCTCTTTCGGCAGGTATATAAACTTCATCCATAAAAACACCAGTTGCAAGTTGTATCACAATTATATTAATCATAACTAAATAAT
>JAMCZL010000001.1:8219-13314 GCA_023485745.1 Candidatus Martarchaeota archaeon
TGCCGAAGCGACAGCATTTTTTGAACTTGACTACACTTTTGCATAGCCAAGCTTTAAAAACTTTCTAAATGGTTTAAACATATAAAGGTGCACGTATGGACGATATAAAATTGATGAATGCAGCTTCAATGCAGAATGAGGTCCAGATAGAGATAGAGAAGAGCATGGAAGTCAGTGAAGAAACCGATCAAAACCTTATAGTAAACATAAACAATGTGAGGCCAGAAACGAGCTACGGGGAATCTGAAACTTACGACCCCCTTCTGGCTCCATACCACCGCAGCATAGAAGAAATAGAGAAAATGCCAACCATAGAGCAGACTAAGACCGTATGTCCGGAATGCAAGCTGATTGTAGACGGTACAATATACCGCGACGGGGACAACGTAATGATAAGGAAGCACTGCCCGGAGCACGGTTGGACCATAGAGAAATACTGGGAAGACTACGACATGTACATGAAGATGCGCAGGTACAATTACTACGGAAGGGGATTCGACAACCCCAACTACATAAACGAGAACAAGGGCGCAAACTGCCCGTTCGACTGCGGAATGTGCGAAAGGCACAAGTCCCACACTGGGCTCGCAAACGTCGTGGTAACAAACCGTTGCCACCTGAGCTGCTGGTACTGCTTCTTCTATGCAAAAGAGGGCGAGGCAATATACGAGCCAAGCATAGCAGAGCTTGACAAGATATTCTACAACCTCAGGAACCAGAAGCCGATACCGGCAAACGCCTTGCAGATAACCGGCGGGGAGCCAACAATGCACCCCAAGATAGTAGAAATAATAGAGCATGCCAAAAAGGCCGGCTTCGACCAGATACAGCTCAACACAACAGGAATAAATCTTGCGCTTAATCCAAGCCTGGCAATGAAGCTCAGGCATGCAGGGGTGAGCACCCTTTACATGAGCTACGACGGAGTGTCCAAGAGGGCGAACCCCAAAAACCACTGGGAGGTTCCAAAGACCCTGGAAGTGGCCAGAAAGGCGAACATCGGCATAGTGCTGGTGCCAACCGTGATAAGGACTGTGAACGACCACGAGCTCGGCGCAATGATAAACTTCGCGCTGAACAATTCTGACATAGTAAGGGCAGTCAACTTCCAGCCTGTGTCGCTGGTGGGAAGGATGCCGTCCAGGCTCAGGGAAAAGCAGCGCATATCAATACCAGGAGCCATAAAGCTCATAGAAGAGCAGACAAATGGCGTAATATCCAAATCAGACTGGTTTTCAGTGCCGTACATAGGCGGAATAAACAAGTTCCTTGAAGCACTGACCGGAGAGTACAAGTACGACATGTCAATACACTTCGCATGCGGCGCCGGAACATACCTATTCCTAGACAGCGACAACAAGATAATACCGATTACCAGGTTCGTAGACGCGGCCGGCATGGTGGAATACCTACAGCGTGCGGTCGACGAGATGGAAGGCAAGGGAAGGATAGAAAGGAAGGCCATAGCAGTAAAGACCCTGCTGGGCTTCAGGAAATTCATAGACAAGTCAAAGCAGCCCAAGTCGATAAACTTCTCGAAGCTGCTCCTGTCCCTGTTTACCAAGCACGATTTCGCAACCATGGGCAAATTCCAGATGAAATCAGTATTCATAGGAATGATGCATTTCCAGGACGAATACACCTACGACATACACAGGGTAGAAAAGTGCGACATACACTACGCCATGCCAGATGGGGAAGTCCTGCCGTTCTGCACGTTCAACGTGTTCCCAGAGGTTTACCGCGACAAGGTGCAGAAGCAGTACAGCATACCATCCAGGGAGTGGCAGCAGACGCACAACGAATGGACGTATGCCAAGGACAAATACACTAGGAACATAAAGGAGCTCGAATCCAGCGAGGAATACAAGAAGACCTACGGCAAAATGATCGACTACTTCGCGCTGCCCGTAAATGGCGGCAAGCCGGTAGCCAACTTCGCCAACGAGAAGTTCAGCTGATTGCAGATACGGTGACAAAATGGACAAGTCTTCAAAGCAGCCGCAGATGAACGAGTACCAGCAGGACCTCCTAAACAACGCCGATATAGATGACGAGAAGATACGCAAGCAGTACATAGAGGAGGACGGAAACCTGTACAGGGTGCCCTATAGGATTGTCAAGAAGGTAATCTTCACAGATGTAAACAGGAAGGAGCTAAAGGACATACCGCACGCTGCGAGGCTGCAGTACAGGCTAATGCTCAACGATGCGATACTCAAGGCCATAGTCCAGTTCTCAAAAGGGCGCATAATAATAATATACAACCCAAAATCAGCAGACAACCTCAAGGAGAAGATAGACCTCGAAGAGATAATCAGCTTCCTTGCAGGAGAGGGCGTGAACGTGCAGAAGGAAAAAGCCATAGACGAGGACTTCGACTACTACAAGGATTTCTATTCATATGCGTTCAAGCCCAAGCAGATACGGGAGCACGCGCCGTACGGGTACTCCCTGGAAGAATGGCGCAAGATGAAGCCTGATTGGGAGGCAAGGCTTGCCGAAGGAAGGAAGAAGAGCAGGGAAAAGTTCGAGCAGTGGCAGCAAAATTATCTGGAAGACCATCCTGAGCTCGCGGCTGAGCTTGGCATAGGGGTAAAGAAGCCCGAAACGCGCAAATCGCCGTTAGGCCTAGGGAAGAAGAAGCACAAATCCGGGGAAAAGGGATTCTGGTTCCACGGAGCCTGAAAACTACCTGTTTTTCATTTTCGTTTTGTATCCTTAATAAACCTCATTATATAATCAAGGTCCATCTCAAGCGCAGCGACAGGCTCCTCTATTCTGAAATTGTTAAGAACAGAGGGGTGAATCTCTCCAAGTATTCCAATCTCTTCGCCGCCGCACACCATGCTTGCGCACCTGCCCGGTATAAATGAAGGCATATCTTTTTCCGCAAGCGAATAGCCTACGCCAAGGTATCCAAGAACAGACTTTGCAATCGAAATGCATTCCGAGGCGTTGGCTTTTGAATGCTCTATTATTAGCCCCAGCCTTGTAGCCTCTAAGGGTTTTCCAAGTTCAAGGGAAAACACATGCCCTATTTCAAAAAGGCGCTGCGGCATCTTTTCATGCCCGGTAGTGCTTATGTCGTGCAAAAGTCCAGGCAGCAGCGAATCCCTGAGTATGCTGAAGGCCTCTGTTTTGGAGTTCTTGAGCTTAACGACTCTCCTTCTGTCAAAATCCTTGCCCATCATTTCGAAGCATGTCTTTTCATTAGTGAGGTAGTAATTGTATGCTTCAAGGAATCCGAAGCCGGAAAGCAGGGCTCCCAAAGCATTCTTGAACTCCTCCAGAGGGTCCGGCACGCCGCGCCCGGCATTTCCTACGCTGTGCGTCCCTATGTTGCCATATCCGTAGGCTATTGCAATGTCTTCAATAACATCCTGGTTGCTGAAGCAATCGAGTCGGTATGGCTGCACCTCTGCCACCAATCCTTCATTTCCAATCTTCACAGCCGAGTATCCCATCCTTTCAAGAAGGCCGGGCAGCTCTGAATGTGCAATGTCGCAGCCCAGCACAGAGCTTATCGCCTTATATCCTACTTCCATGCTTTTCCTGCGCATCATAGGAAAAGTCTTGGCGGTTGACCCATAGGAAACTTCCACACGCCCAACCTTGGCTCCCATATTGATAAGGGAGCATGCCAACATGTCCGCCACGGCGTCGACGCTTTCATCCATTCCTGTTATGTCGACGAGCATGCGCTTGGTCTTGCGCGATATGCTGCTGGCATTGGAGTTGATTATCGGTATAAGCGACAAGGTCTTTTCCGAATCGCGCAGGAACGGATAGGCTGCGTTGCTGTTTGAAGGCCCTAGTATAGTATAAGCGTAATCAATTCCCTTTTTGTTTTTTCTGACGACTTCCTCGAATGTGCGTTCTGAGCTCTCGCCCAACGGCACTATCTTGCCCGAATGCAGCGCATCATAGACCAACTCGCCTTCTATCCTGTCATAATCGTGAAGGCCAATTGCAATCTTCTTTCGCTTCCTGCCATAGGTGGATCCAAGCTTTTCGGTAAAATCAACAAGATACTTAAGCGCGTTTCCAGACATGTCCAGGCCTTCTGCCACCAGCGCAGCCATGTTGGGCCGTATTCCGGAGACATTTTTCGTTACTTTTATGCTAGCACTGATTCCGCTTTCTGCGGAGTAACTTTTGGGCTTTGCGCCCTTTTTGGCGAATAACCTGAGCGTTTCCATGAAATTGTAAAAATACAGGAGATCCGGCCTGTTGGGGGTGATGTCCAGGCTTACAATGTCGCCTTCGCTGCCCTTCACCTCCATTCCGATGCTCTCGACCATTTTCCCGAACTCGTCCATGCCGAAATGGCTTGCAACGTCCTTCTTGTAGAAATCTATACCTGCCATAACTATAACCTGAAATCTGCTATTATTTTCCTCTTGCGCAGCCAGTCCACATCATTCTTGTAGAGGTCTGTAAGCGACTCTATGCCAAGCCTGCTGAACATGAGCCTGTCAAGCCCGCCTCCCCAAGCCAGCACCGACTTATCGGTGCCGAGCGCTTCCGTTATCTCCCTTCTTATCACTCCTCCGCCGCAGAGCTCTATCCAGTCGTTGTGTTCGCTGTCGAAGTATTCCACTTCGAGTCCCGGCTCAACGAACGGAAAGTAGGAAGGTTTTATCTTTATTTTGAAGCCTCCAAGCTGGCTGTAAAAGAGCTTCAGCGTGCCTATCAATTCAGAAAGCCCCAGTCCATCGCCTATTATTATGCCGTCATACTGGTAGAGTTCGGCAAGGTGCTTGTAATCTATGCTCTCGTTCCTGAAGACTTTGCCAACATAAAAAAGTTTTACCGGATATTCCTCATGGCCGTTACCATATTCCTTTATGTAATGCGCCGATATGCTGGTAGTGTGGGTCCTTAGCACTGCCTCTGCTGCGATTTCGGCACTCCACTTGCCGCCCCAGTTCTTCTTGTGCATTTCCTTTACCTTTTCCACAAGCGCCTTTTCAGGCAGGCTTATCTTTTCAGGATTCGAAAGGAAGAAGGTGTCTTGCATGTCCCTTGTCGGATGGTCCTGCGGGGAGAACAGCGCGTCAAAATTCCAGAAAGCAGGCTCCATGATATGCCC
>JAMCZL010000001.1:13894-32391 GCA_023485745.1 Candidatus Martarchaeota archaeon
TCGGCAATGCGGACTTCATGAAATACTTTCTTTTCGATTTTCACCAATCCTGCATTGGCCAGCGATTCGAGCGCGCTCGATACTGAGCTGGGTTCCGCACCGATCTCCTTGCTTATTTCGTCCGAATCAGAACTGCGTTTAGTTCTTAAATAGGCAAGTATTGAGGTTTCGATTTCTAGCAATCAAAACACCTATCCTGCCACCTTCAAATAGGTGTACATTATGAGGACCAGTATCACGGCTGCTATTATTATGTAGGTAAACACTCCAAGCGCACCGTAGATACCGCCAAAGAAGTTTATTACCTCGTCCTGTAGGCTTTCGTGCGTGTAGAATGTCAGGGTAAACTTTGAAAGCGGCTCGCCGTTGTTCCAGGAAATCCTTGTCACGTTGCTGTACCCAGAAGCGAACCCCTTTGCAGGATAGTCTGGTATGGGGTATACCGAGCTTATTGTGCTGGTATTCGGCAATATTACTGTAAGAGACGTATTCTGCGGAAGCACCTGTCCGCTTACTGCATGCTCAAAATTGAATACGTCTGGATTGAACGTGTACTTGAAAAGCCGTGGCCCGGTTTCGGTTACGCTGGTAACATTTTTCACATAATAATTCATCATAAGGTACGTGTGCGCTCCATTATAGTCTAGCACCAACGGCCCCGGAAGGAACTCGAATTTGTAAACTCCGGATTTTGGGTTTATTATGTGTTCTACAAGCTCAGGTCCAACAAGTGACTGCCACGTGCTTAGCGTCAGGTTCAGGGCCAGCCTATCCGTCCTATACTGGCTTATCGAAGAATTGCTGATGCTAAGGTTTAATATTTCGACAACTTTGGCGCTTGTATTGGCGTTCAGGTACACTGTAGTATTTAGATATGTAACGGTATATGAGGCGTCTGACGTCTGTGCTAAGAGCGCTGCCAACATTAGGGCTAATACCACAGCAACAAGCGCCTGCCTCATTTTAAAGACCCTATATAATATCCAAATGCACTAATAAATAATTTCTCTTTGGATGCCAGAGCTGCAAGCGCAGCAAGGCCCAAAATTAACCTGTCCGGACAAAAAATCGGTTATAGCAGAAAAACTTTTAAATTAATCTACTGCAATAAATACCAGTACGGAGTAATTAAAGGTCAATTCTACGTATGGAGAGAGATTTGATGTCTGAAGAAGAAGCAGGAGAAGAAGATAGCGGCCAAAACGAGGAATTCGGCTCGCACAGGCATGAGGGAGGTCACGCACACGGAGAAAGGGGCGGCATGCACATAAAACCGTCGTATTTCCTGGAAAAACCCGTAAAGGTAGGAGACGAAGTTGAGGTCACCATAGAGGCTGTGGCTTCAAAGGGCGATGGAATAGCAAAGGTAAACGGCTTCGTAATTTTCATCAAAGGCGCCAAGCAGGGCGACAAGCTGAAGGTTAAGATAACCGAAGTAAAGGCAAGATATGCAGTAGGGGAGCCGGTATAGCCGATGCCCTTCAGGCATAACCCAAATCAGCAATTTTTGGCGTATCGCTCATTTATTGCATAATTGCCTTACATCAATATTTGTGGTCATATGTATGATTCTAGTCTAGAGCAGAAATGGAACGGCTACTGGAGAGAGCACAACATGTTTCTATTCGAAGATGGGAATAGGTCAAAACCTCTGTATGTCATAGATACTCCACCTCCAAATACCAACGGCGATTTGCACATGGGCCAGGCATTCTGGATATCCTACATAGACACTATAGCCAGGTACAAGCGCATGAAAGGGTTCAACGTTCTATACCCTCAGGGCTGGGATACCCAGGGGTTCCCGGTAGAGCTGCAGGTGGAGAAGCAATACGGCAAGATAACAAACCAGAAAGATTTTTATGACAGGTGCGTCGAATTTGCAAACAAAAACATCCAGAAAATGAAGGCGCAAATGATAGAGCTCGGCGCTTCATTCGACGAGAGGTACGAATACATTACCATGTCTCCCGAATACAGGAAAAAAATACAGCTTTCGCTGCTGCTGATGCACGATAAGAAAATGCTTTATCGCGCAAACCACCCAGTGGAATGGTGCCCGCACTGCAAGAGCTCAATATCTAGGGAGGAGGTCGAGGAAAAGGAGAACACAACCCACCTTAACCACGTAAAGTTCGAGCTGCGTGGAAAGGAAGAGGGAAAAAGCATTGTTATTGCCACAACGCGGCCCGAGCTGCTGCATGCGTGCGTTGCAGTGGCGGTAAATCCGTCCGACGAAAGATACTCGGGTTTGGTCGGCAAGACCGTAGCGGTGCCGATATTCGGAAGAGTGGTTCCGATAATATCCGACGAGTCCATAGAAAAGGATTTCGGGACAGGAGCGGAGATGGTGTGCACTTTCGGTGACAAAAACGACGTGCTCATGTTCTACAAGCACAAACTAGAATTCATAGACTCAATAGACGAGTCCGGCAGGCTCAAGAATGCCGGCAAGTTCGATTCCATGGCTATAACAGAGGCACGGGCCGCGATACTCGACCATCTGGCCGAAGAAGGGAGCCTCATAAAGAAAGAAAACATAAAGAATGTTATAAAGATACACGACAAATGCTCTACCCCAATAGAGTTCATATCGTCAATGCAGTGGTTCATAAAGACAAAGGAGTTTGCAGAGAAAATAAAGGAAACTGCAAAAGAGATAAAATGGATACCGGACTTCACAATACAGAGGCTCTTCGACTGGTGCGATTACATAGAATGGGACTGGAACATATCAAGGAATAGGGTTTTCGGCACTCCAATACCTTTCTGGTACTGCTCTGACTGCGGGCACATTATCCCTGCAAGCAAGGACTCGCTTCCAATAGACCCAAAGGTTCAGCAACCTCCGGAATCAAAATGCCCGGCGTGCGGCTCCAGCAACATACTCGCAGAGGAAAAAACGTGCGACGTGTGGGTAGACTCTTCGATAACGCCTCTCATAATATCCGGATGGCCTGACAACAAAGACCTGATGAACCGCGCATTCCCTGCATCCATAAGGATACAGGGCACAGACATAATACGCACCTGGGCGTTTTATACTATATTCCGCACTTCAATACTGGGAGGCGACAAGCCTTTTGAAGCTATAATAACGAGCGGCATGATACAGGGCACTGACGGCAGGGAAATGCACAAGAGCTTCGGAAACGGGGTAGATCCAAAGGACCTGATAGCCAAATATTCAATAGATTCTGTAAGGCTCTGGGCCGCGCTGAGCGGAAACATAGGCAAGGACAAGAGGTTCTCCTACGAAGACATAGAGTTCGCGAAAAGCTTCATAATAAAGCTGTACAACTCATCGCTTTTCATAAAGAAAATACTTGCGGAAAACAAGCTTCCCGAAAAGGAGCCGCACGGCCACTTCGGGATATTCGATCTTTGGATACTGAACAGGCTCAACGATGTGGTTGCGCAGGTGGACAAGGCATATTCCGAATACGACCTTTACCAGGCTATGAACTCAGCCATAGCCTTCTACTGGCACGAGTTCTGCGATTATTATATCGAGAACGTGAAATACAGGGTATATTCAGAAGACAAAAAGCTTGAAGGCAGCAAGGAAGCCGCAATATTCACGCTTTACCATGTGCTAAATGTAATGCTCAGGGTACTGGCCCCGGTAATGCCACACGCTGCGGAAGAGGTAAACTCGATGTTCAGCGGAAACAGCATCTTCCTGAGCGAATTCCCGAAATCGGAGCAGCTGCAGGAGCCTTCGGGATACGTAATAAACGGCCTTATATTCAAGAGCTCAACCATAGAGCTGGACTACTCCAATGCGGGAAAGCTGCTCAACGACATAATAGCAGATGTCAGGAAGGCCAAATCTGCAGCAAAGCTTGCTCTGAACTACAAGGTAAAGCTAATTAATATAAATCTTCCCAAAGAATATTATAGCGTTGTCTCTCTTGCGGAAAACGAGCTCAAAGAGATATGCAAGGCGGACAAGGTTTCGCTGCAGCAGAGCGAAAACTACGGCGTCTCGATATCAGAGTAGCAATTTTGTCCAGATTTCAGATTTATCGAATCTTAACGTAAGGTTTTTGAATGGCACGAATGCATACTAAAAAACACGGCAAATCTAAGTCCAGAAAGCCAATGCTTACCGAGGGCTCTCACCAGGAGAATCTTGAACTGTCAAAGGAGCAGATCGAGAAGATAGTCATGGACTATGCAAAGCAGGGCTATTCGCCTGCACTTATAGGGGAAAAGCTCAAAAAGGAGTACAAGGTGCTATATCCAAGGCAGGAGCTCGGCAAGAAGCTTACGGAAGTGCTTGTGGAGAACAAGCTCTCCGGGCAGATCCCATACGACATGATGGACCTTATGAAAAAGGCGGTCAACCTAAACAAGCACATAGAGAAAAACAAGAAGGACGTGCACAACACAATCAGGCTAAAGCACATAGAATCCAAGATATGGAGGCTGACAAAGTACTACATAAGGAGGGGCGTGCTTCCGAGCAACTGGAGATACAACTACAAGGAGGCAGAGCTTTTGATAAAAGGGAGGTAGTGAATAATGGCAGTTCAAAAATCAGACAAGTGGAAATTCAAGAAGTGGTACACCATACTGGCCCCGAAGATGTTCAATGAGATAGAAATAGGGGAAATGCCGGCAAACAGCGACAAGTCCGCCCTGGGAAGGAATATAAAGGTCGCCCTGTCGAACCTGACGAACAACCCTTCCAACTCGTCCACCAACGTGATACTAAAGGTCACCGACGTAAATGGAAATGTCGCACACACCAAAATAGTCGAAATATCGCAGCTCTATGCGTATATAAGGTCCCTGGTAAGGAGGTACAGAAGCGTAGCCTCTGCGGTCCAGCCAGTCAAGACAAAGGACGACGTTGAAATGGTCGCCAAGGTAATAATAATAACAAGGGGCCGCACCGCCCACACAAAGCTCATAGGCCTCAGAAAGGAGCTTGAGGGATATCTAAAGTCTTATTTTTCGGAAAACGAACACAACGCCGCCATAATGGCAATAGTCGAGGGCAGGCTGCAGTCAGAGCTGGCAACAAAGCTCAACCACATAGCCCCCATAAACAAAATCGAAGTAAACAAGCTAGAGATAAAGTCTTAACCTTGCCGGCCGTTCGCTTCGCTTATGTTAGCCCTACCAGTATAACCCCAAGGGTTATGGCTATTGTTCCTATCCATCTTATTATAGGCACCGGTTCGCCTATGACCGTGGCGGCAAGCACAACTGCAAATATGTAGCTTAGCCCGCCCATGCCATATATCCAGCTTAGATTCGTCCTGCTAAGCAGGTAGAAGTAAAGCACTGTAGACACGAAATAAGCCGCCAGGCCCACGGCAAGAAATAAAGGCAGCCTGCTAAGAAGCGAATACTTGAGGAACAGCTGCCCGAAGGCTCCCAAGAGCGTAGAAATGAGGAGCACAGTTATAACCCTAAGATTGCCCTCCAAAACATCACCTAATAAGACAGCGCTATCAAGACTATGCCGAATACTACTACGATTACCCCAAGCAGCCTCCCGGAAGACACATGCTCCTTCAGTACAACCCCCGAGAGCGCAAGCACGAATATGAAACTGCTGGCAAACAGCGGGTAGACGACAGAAAGCGGCGCCTCTGAAAGCACATAAAGGTATACCACCAGCCCCAGAACGTATCCTGCGGTTCCTATCCAGATCTTTTTGCTCCTCAGTGCAAGCCTGAACACGCCACTGATGCTGAGCGGCTTCTTTCCGACGGCCTCTTTGAACGCTATCTGCGAGACTGAAACTATCGCTGCAGCAACAAGTGTTAAAAATATTATTATGTATATAGACATCAATTCACTAGTGTATTGGAATGGCACCAATAAAGACAAGCATACTGCTTTCTCTGGCAACTATAATACTAGCTATTTTATCTATATCCGTATATATATTTTATGGAGGCAGTGCAGTATTCTACGCAGCTGCGATCCTTACAATAATATCCGGCCTAGCCAATGCATGGTCAATATCCAGAGAGGAGTCCGGGGTCCCTGCAGCCGCGCCAGCCCCGCAGCCAACGCGAATCGCATCCGCAAAGCATACAAGGCAGAAGCCAGCGCGCAGGACATCTGTCGGAGCAAAATCCAAGGCCAGAACACATCGCAGGACTTCAAAAGCCTGAGGAGTATTAAATGAAAACACTTATTATAGCGGAGAAGCCCAGCGTCGCGCTCAGGATAGCAATAGCCTTGGGCAACGGCCAGCACAAGGCCGTAAGAAACGGCAGGATAACCTATTACACGATGCCGTACGGCGACGACGAAATCTACGTTGCCGCAGCCGTAGGGCACCTTTTTACGATAAGGCAAAAGGGCAAGGAGCGGGCATATCCGATAACAGAAATAGAATGGGCGCCCTCATATCTGACCAACAAGCGCTCGGAGTACACGAAGGAGTACCTTTTTACGCTCAAGAAGCTTGCCCAGGAGTGCGGCATGTTCATAAACGCATGCGACTACGACATAGAGGGCACGGTTATCGGCACCAACATAATAAAAGAGCTCTCCGGCCTGCAGGTCGAAGCCATAGGCAGCGTGTCGAAGCGCATGAAATTCTCGACTACAACACCAAAGGACCTACTGGATTCTTTTGGTAGCCTTCTGCCGCCAGACATAAACAACTTCTATGCGGGCGAAGCCAGGCACATGCTTGACTGGCTTTGGGGCATAAACCTAAGCCGGGCGCTTACCTCCGCGCTGTCAATCTCTGGCCAGTACAAGCAGCTAAGCATAGGCAGGGTCCAGGGTCCTGCTTTGGGGCTCCTTGCAAAAAGGGAAAAGGAGATCGCATCTTTCAAGCCAGAGCCTTACTGGAACGTTTTGGCATATTCCGGGGAGTTCGAATTCGTAAATTCCCGCGGCAACATATTCGCCAAGCCGGAGGCCGAATCTGCGTTCGCAGCAGCGAATTCAGGAAGGGACAATGCAGTTGTTTCAGAAGCTACGTCCGCAGAGCAGCTAAGGCGCCCGTATCCGCCGTTTGACCTGACATCACTGCAGCTGGAAGCCAGCAGGGTCTTCGGATTCGATCCTTCTGCAACGCTGGCCATGGCGCAGTCACTGTACGAACGCTCGTTCATATCCTATCCAAGGACATCCTCGCAGAAACTGCCAAGGACACTGGGTCTTCCACGCATAATAGCGGATCTTGGTAAAAATCCTGCCTACTCAAGCATCTCGGCCGAAATAGCCGCAAAAGGGAGGTTCAGCCCCGCCGAAGGGCAAAAGGAGGACGAAGCGCACCCGGCAATCTTCCCGACCGGAGTGGCGCCAAAAGGCATAACCGGACCAGAAGAAAAGCTATACGACCTAATAGCCAGGAGGTTCCTGTCGTGCTTTGGAGAGTATGCAAAGGTCAACAACTTTTCGCTTGAGATAAGCATCGGCGGCGAGAAGTTCGAGGGCAAAGGATCCAAGGTCGTATATCCCGGCTGGCTGGATTATTACAAGTACGCAAAGATAAAAGAGAGGGACCTGCCCAGCCTTGAAAAGGGCCAGCACGTCGAGATAGCCGATATAAAGATGCCAGAGCTGCAAACCGCCCCGCCTAAGAGGTTTACAAAGGCAGGCCTGATATCCGAGCTGGAGAAGCACAACCTGGGCACCAAGGCTACTAGGGCTGCAATAATAGACACGCTGTTCAAAAGGAACTACATAGAAGGCTCATCGATACGCGTAACCGAATTCGGGATGACGGTATACGATGCCCTAGAAAAGAACTGCAGCATGATAGTCGACGAGGACACTACCACAAAACTGGAAAAGGACATGGACCTGATATCCAAGGGCAAGATGTCAGAAGGCGAGGTGCTGAAGGATGGCAAGGAGATGCTGCTGGCTGCCATAGAGACGTTCAACAGCAACAAGGAGAAGATATCGGAAGAGATGAAGGAAAGCTTCAAGTCTGCCAACGTTTTGGGAAAATGCCCAAAAGACGGAGGCGATCTCGTGATAAAGAGGTCGTTCCGCGGCAAGCAGTTCGTAGCATGCTCAAACTATCCAAAATGCACCAATACCTATCCATTGCCGCAGAATGCCAAGATTCTGCCTACGGGCAATGTCTGCGAATTCTGCCATACTCCAATAGTTAAGATTATACGCCGGGGCAAGCCGCCGTTTGAGATAGACCTGGACCCGAACTGCGTCACAAAGGATGCCTTCAAGAAGAAGCTCGAGGCCAAGGCAGAGAAGGCCTCCGAGCCCCAGAAGCCGCAGCAAAAGCCGAAGGCCACAGCCAAAAAGCGTGAGAAATCCAAGCCCAAAAAGGCAAAAAGGCAGAAAAAGCGTGCGGAAGCGCAGCCGAAAGGCGAGGCATAAGATGTTCATTCCAATGCAATACAGGAAGCTCAAGCGCGGCCCTCAGGTAATACTGCCGAAGGACATAGGCATAATAATAGCCTACTCCGGAATAGGCAAGGAGAGCAGGTGCGTAGATGCCGGAACGGGAAGCGGATGGCTGGCCGTCTCGCTTGCCAGGCTCTGCAAGGAAGTCGTGAGCTACGAACTGCGCGAGGACTTCATAAAAATAGCCGAAAGAAATAAGGAGATATCCGGGGTGCAGAACCTAACCATAGTGAACAAGGACATTACCAAGGGCATACGAGAAAGGGACGTAGACCTTGTTACGCTAGACATGCCGAATTCAGACAAGGCCGTTCGCCACGCATACAAGGCGCTCAGGCCTGACGGCTACATTGTGGGATACCTGCCCCACATGGAGCAGGTTAAAAAATTCGTTACAAAGCTGGAGAAGACGGGCTTCAGGAATACGTATGTGCTGGAGGTCATTGCAAGGGACATGCTTGTCAGGGAGAGCGGCATGAGGCCAAGCACAAAGGGGGTATGGCATACTGCGTACCTGGCCTTTGCGCAGAAGTAGTTAGCCAATTGCCAAATCGCACAAAAGGCATATATTAAGCCATGCCGAATTATTTCAGATGGAGAAGGAGGCCAAGAAGGCACAGGAAGGCGAGGAAAGATTCGCAGGCGAAACCTACGGCACAGTGGCCATCAAAACCATATACTCAAAGCTGATCAAATTAGCAGAAGCCAGCGACAATGCCAAATTTCTTATTTCAATGTACTTGCTATACAAGGAATTCCTGATAAAATACGGGGAAATTACATCGAACAAGGTAGACAGGGATCCAAAAGTCATTTCTGACGCTGTGGCTGCGGTCGTAGTGAAAAACATAGAAAGCAAAAAGCTGAAGGTGGAGGACGTAGAAAAGGCATCGGCCTACGGCGTAGACATTCTTAACGAATTCATCTACAACCTTGAGAACGGCATAAAACCAGACCAGAACCTAGAGATAATGGTAATGCTCGGCACAAAACTGATGGGCGACCTGGAGTCTGTGAACCTGCTGCATTTCGAGCCCGTTGCAACGCCGATAATGTTCAGCATGCTTAAAGAATACAAGGATATAACAAGCGCGGCCAAAATATTGAGGGATCAGGAAACTCTGTCCGCAAAGAAAAACGAAAGCGACAATGAAATGTACCGCTGACTAGGGATAAAACATGAGGCGTATGTAAAAACATACGCCCCGGGTGGATGAGAATAGGGTTGTTGTAGAATAAGCAAGAATTGATATAAGAAATGCTATGTAATTTATCTATTACATATAAATACATTGCGTTTTGGAATCTTTACTGGTGTATATTGAATATTGCGATATAATGGCGCTGTGTCAAAAGTGGTGCATTGAATGTACGACGAAAAAAAGAGGCAAAAAAATATAGAGCGGGCCAAAGCCGCAAAAGGGCTCGAAATAACCCTGGATGTGGAAGACAAGGTAATAAATACAATTATGGATTACAACAAGGCCGCCGGGGACCAGCCCGCTGTAAATATCAGTGTAGAGGAGCCGGATGTAATAGTCCTTGAGCTTCGGCCTCCAATGCAGGTCCCGCCACCGCCGCGCGGATTCAGGGACGGCCTGCAGCATGACGAAACAAAAAAGCTGCGCAAGCGCACGGTTCGCATACTTACCGACGAGAAGGCAGTAGACGCTATAAATGCATTCGCCTCCAAATTTGACGGCGTGCTGATGGTTTCAGTTCAGATAACGCGCAACATGGAGCTTACAATCAGACTAACGCCTATAGCGCAGGCATTCCGCGAATTCGCCAATGCTGCGGCAGAACTAGATCCGCCACACCTGCGTAAATAAAATAGGGCTACTTTGCCTGTTTTCTGTATTTCTTTATAAGGTCAACGGCCTGGTCTATTGACCTTTTTACATCCGCCTCTGTCCTGGCGCCAGTGCAGATTATCTTGCCGTTCTTGAAGAGCAGCAGCGCCGATTTCGGATCGTGTATTTTGAGTATGGCCCCCGGGAACTGCTCCGGCTCATAGTCTATGTCGTAGGAAAGCTTCGCCAGGCCGTAAAGGTCAAGTTCCACCTTGAGGTCAGTACTGGCCACTATGTTCTCCACCCTGTATGTGGGCTTGAGTACGACATCCTTTAACGCCTGCTGATTGCTCTTAGCCATTGATACACCTAAATGTTTATATTAGATAAAGCATAAATATATTGTGCATGCAATATAAAAAGAATCGGGCCAAGCTCAAAATGCCCGGCATCTTTTATTGATAAAAACTGAGTGTTAGACATGACCAAGAAATCAAGCGGGCTGCTTTCCGGTAGGACCAGGAATCTGGCCAGGCATCACATGCCTTCAGCTACGGGCATAAGGGACTACATAAAGGACTTCCAGATAGGCGAGCGTGTAGCAATAGTTCCAAAGGGCAACTTCGGCAACATACCTCATCCGCGATACAAGGGCAAAATCGGCGAAGTGGTTGAGAAGAGGGGCAAGGCATATGTGGTCCAGATAAAAGTCATGAACGCCACAAGAAAGCTAGTGGTGCCTGCGGTGCACTTGGAAAAGGCTCAGTAATAGTCTCTTTTTACATAGGGTTTTGTAAACATATAGAACCTTTCGTCTCCCCTGAGCTCCTGTATTATCCTGTCAGCTATTATCTTTGCAGGATTCTGGAGCAGCTGCACCCTGGCAACTATGTCCTCAAAGCTTTCAAAACGCTTTTCGTTCCTGGCCTTGAGTATTGCAAGCATGTGCTTCTTGCCTATCCCCGGGAGGAGCTCAAGCGAATGCTCGCGTATGTTGAGCGGCCCGGCGTTGTTGAACACATCTACAAACCTCTTTTCATTGCCTTTTATTATGCCAAGCAGTATGTTTTCAAGGTTCCTTTTTGAAGTTTCAGTAAGGTCGTTGTAGGATATCCTGCCCTTTATGACGGAAACCTTATCCCTCTCATCCTTGCCGATGTAGACACGCTCGCCTATTGCGAGCTGGACAGATGGCTTTATCGTCGCCTCAAGAAGTGTAAAAAGTTCCTCTCCGATTATCTGCGCTATGGGCTCAGGCTGCGAAGAGAAGGACTTGCCAGTGGCCATGAAGTCGAGCACAAATCCGTAGTCTTCTCTCCTATTCTCTCCCATCCCAAACACCAAAGTGCAGTCTTCCGCATCAAAACACTAATCCTTTATGCCCAATATCTCCTTTATCTTTTTAAGCTTCTCGTCGTTTATCTGTGCGCTTTCAGACTCTATTATGTGGCCAAGAAGCTTGCCGTTCTTGGGCGCTATGTTGATTATGTTGACTATTGTCTGCTCGCTTAAGCCTACCTCATCTAGCTGCTTCCTCAGCTTCTGCGCCGCAGCGCTGCCCTCCTTGAACTTTTCAGCGTGCTCTAGGGCGCGTTGCTGCTCGTAGGTTAGCGGGCGCTTGCCCTTCTTCCTTTCCTCAAGGATCTTGTAAACCTCATCGGTAGAAACGTAATTTTCCTTGTCCACTTTCTTTCCTATCATGACTACCCCCAATCAAGCGCAATGGCGCAGTACTGCTTATGTTACTGATTTATTGTTAAAAACAAATATAAAGTTGTATGTTAATATTTAAATTAAACAACTAAAAATGTTTGTGAAGTTGGGCCCATGGATCCTAAAACTGCATACGAAGCAGTACTTGCAGAGGTAAAGAAAAAGATATCCGGAAAGTCGGATGTGATAAAGCTCATTTTTACCGCTATGGTGGCGAACGGCCACATACTGTTAGAGGGCGTTCCGGGAGTCGCGAAGACTACCATGACCAAAGCCATAGCCGATGCGGTGCAGGCAAGCTTCGGGAGGATACAGGGCACCCCAGACCTTGAGTTCAAGGACATAGTCGGATACATGTACATGGACGACAAGAACAGCCTTCAGCTCAAGAAGGGCCCCATATTCACCAACATACTGCTCATAGACGAGCTAAACAGGGCCCCTCCAAGGACAACAACTTCGCTCCTTGAAGCGCTTGAAGAGCGCCAGGTAACCCTGGGGGATTCGTCACTGCCCCTAGAAAAGCCCTTTATAGCCATGGCGACCCAGAACCCGCTCAATATAGAAGGCACTACGCCGCTGCCCAAGGTGCTCGCAGACAGGTTTCTGATGCGCGTCGCGGTAGAGTATCCGTCAATCGAGGAAGAACAGGAGATGCTGCGCATAAAGGAGCGCGAATCGGGCACAGAGATAAAGAAGGTGCTTAGCACAAAGGACATACTTGACATGCAGGCAATGGTCGACGGCATAAAGACTCCAGAAGAGGTGATAAAATACATAACCCTGGTAGTGAATGCGACAAGGAAGGACCTGCATGTAGTGATGGGCGGCAGCCCAAGGGCTGAGATAAGCTTCATGCGCGCCGGAAAGGCGCTCGCGCTGATAAACGGAAACCGCGAGGTCTCCATAGACGACATAAAGTTCCTCGCAAGGCCGGTGCTGAGCCACAGGATAGTGGTAAGGTCGACCGGCGGCGTAGGGGTCAATGGCATAATAGACGGAATAATTGCTTCTGTAAAGGTAGAATAGGTGTAAAAATGCGCATATCGGATATAGGCATCATGGCGATCAAGGCCGGACCAAGGGCCAGGGGCCAGTCTGCCCTGGAATACCTTACAACCTATGGCTGGGCCATACTCATAATAGCGATAGCCGTGGCGGCGCTGGCTGCCCTTGGGCTGTTCACCCCGTCCACGTACGTAAACAGCTCCTGCATAGCCCCGTCTAACTTCAGCTGCCTGCTTACACAGCTGGACACCCATGGAAACTTCAGCGTAAAGCTTGAGCAGTCGACTTCAGGCACCATAAACCTTACTGCAATAGGCTGCAATAACCAACTTGCTTTCAACCACATGCTAAATGTGACCTCAAAGGACATGCCGAGCTCGGAGAACTTCAGCCAGGTGCTTATAGGACAAACCGTATATATAACCGGAAACCTTTCAGAGCCCCTCAAATGCTGGTACAACAATACGGTGTTCGCCCAGCTTCCAAATACCCTTTATCACGGATACCTGATAATAAACTACACCAACGTGCAAACAGGCTTTCCGCACACGGTTGTCGCAACGCTCATAGAAAAAGTCTCATGACTTTGCCTGGACTGCTTTCTCTTCGCCAATGTCGAACCTGCTCAGCGTCCTCTTGCGCCTGCTGACGAAGGGCCTGAACTCCCTGCCGTTGCCCGCGAAGAACTTTGAAAAGAATTCAACGTAGATCAGCCTGGCGCCCTGTATTCCGGATTCGAATATCGCTATAACTATGTTGAACACCTGCCCGAAGACAAGTATGACTATGCCGAATATAGCTATTACTATGGATCCGGTTATGCTTTTCAGGAATATCTGGTCTATTACCTCTGCCAATATGACAGAAGCCAGGAGTATGCCGACCAGCCTAGTATAGGAGAGTATATGGCTTATCAGTGACGGCAGCTCCATGAGCGCTTCGAATCCGTCGGTTTTGAGTATTGTAAGTACGCCTCCGACAAGAAGCACATATGATATCAGCGCTGCTGGATTGGAAAGTCCCAGCGGCTGCTTGTGCAGTATCTCAAGCCCGAATATGACAAAGCCCCATGCAGCGGCCAGCCATCCGATCTTTCCGTATGCTGCTTTCTTTTCGTTCACCGCAAACTTGTTTGCAAAGCCCAGAAGGAATCCGAACGAGACCATTGCCACGCCTATCCATCCCGATATTACGAGCAGCTTCGCCAGCCCGGTCACGACATTGAAAGGCGCCTTGTACCCCAGCTGGAAGCCGAAGTACTCGTTGAAAAGTATGCCAAGAAATATCGCTATAATGGATCCTGGTATTATGGCCCTGGCTATGACGTTCAGTCCGTTGTCGCTTATTATCGTGTGCACGAAAGAGCCTATCTTCTTCGGAAGCAGGCGCCTTTTCCCCGGATGCTTGGTCCTGTATATTATGCCAAGAGACAGTGCAAGCATGACTGCGCCGTATCCTGCATCGCCGACCATGAAGCCGAAGAATATCGGGAACACAACCGCAAATATGAGCGTCGGGTCTATCTCATCGCTTTTCGGCAGCGAGTAGAATCTTATGAAGAACTCGAACAGCTTTGCAGTGGCCGGGTTTTCCAGTCTAGTTGGCGGGAGCTCCTTTGTCGCCACGTCGTCTATCACGAAGTGGTCCTTGGTTGCCGAGTGCATGGCCTTCTTAAGCTTGGGCACCTGCTCTTCCGGCACCCATCCATCTATTGCGATAACGGATTCGGTCGCTCCTATCCTGCTTACTGCATCAAGCTCTTCGACTTCTATGTCGAACTGCTCTCTTATCGCGCTGACCATTGCATAGTGCTTCTCAGATATTGTGCGCAGCTCGGCCTCAAACGCCTTCAGCCTGCCGCCTACGCGTTCTATGCCTTCCGAAGCGTTCTTTCTAAGCGCTCCCGGCTTTCCCTCAAGCTTTGGCACAACTTCGATATGCATCTTCGGATATTGTTCTGCAAATTTGCCGAAGTCGGCTTCCTGGCGCCTTTCTATGCTTACGAGCATTGCATTGCCGTATTGCGCAGAGATTGCGCCAGGCATAGCCTTTGCCAGGCCCTCCGCAAATTCGCCAATCTTGCCGCCGCTTACAATGAACGATATCACATATTCGCTGTTAAGTATGCCCAGATCCTTTTCGAAGCCGGACAGCCTGCCGGCGATTTCTGCTTTGTACTCAAGCTCCTTGAGCTCCGCCCTTGCGTCTTCTATATCCTTCGAAAGCTGGTTTACTCTGTCAAATATCATTACCGAATCGGCCTTCTCAAAAAGATCGTCCAGGCTGCGGAAAAGGTATCTCTTGCTGCGCTGCTCCGGGATCATCTGCGCTTCCAGCGCCCTGAACCTCTGCGCGTAGTCGCTTATCTCCTTATGCCTTTTCTGCTCAACGGTCCCGTCAAGATACCTCTGCGCGTATTCGGGCACGGTCTCTATCTGCATGGCGCCAAGGTCGTGCAGGGCTGACATGGCCTCTCCGTAATAGCCCTTTGAAACTACGAGCCTTATACGCTCCATCTTCGACGGTTTTAGCATCTATACACCGAATGCCTCCTTTATTGTTTCCTCAAGCGAATCCATGGCCTCCTTCTTTCCAAGGCCCTTGAGCTTTGCGGTTCTGGCCTTGTAATCTTCGACTATCTTGGCTGCCTTCTCTTCTGCCTCCTTCCTCGCCGCCTCGACAATTTGGCTATACCTTTCGTCTGCCTTTTTCTTTCCATTGCTCCTTATGGCATCAGCCTTGGCCTTTGCATCGGATAGAATCTTAGCCGCCTTCTCCTCTGCCTCATCGGCAAGCTTGCCAGCATCAGCTTCCTCCTTCTTTATCTTTTCAAGCGTTTCAATATCGCTCATTTTATGACCTCGATAAAAATGAATGCTATAAAGGCGAGTGCTGCCATGAGGTTCAGCAGCATGGTGATAGACATTATCTTTGCGAATTTCCTGGCCTGTGCGTTCATGCCGCCCCCGCCGGCCTTCGCCACCTTCATGGTCCACGGCCTTTTTATCATGTAGTAATTTTTCAAGTATTTGTTATCCATTCAGCTTTCCCTTTATAAACTTCAAAGACACCGTCTGCTCCCGCTCCCTGTCGTCCAGCCTGTCCTTTATGTAGGCTGCCTTGCTCCTGAGGTTAGGTATTACCACGTTTTCTATTGCATTTGCCCTCCTGTTCAGCTTCTCTATCTCGTAAAGAAGCTTCCTGAGCGAGTTTTCCTTTTCCGCTATCTCTATCAGCATCTCAAAAAGCCTTGTGTAGTTCCTCTTGGCGTCCTCCACCGGCGTGGGCACGGATATGAGCTCGTATGCAACCGATTTCCTTGCGCTTTCCATAACCTCTATGTTCGGTATCCTTACGCCCATTACGTTTTTGGCCTCAACGCCTGCGCTCGCCTGCTCCTGCTCCGCAGCTATCCGTTCTAGCTCCATGCGCCCCGACACTATTTCAGCAATCTTGGTGCTTTCCATGGCATTGCCCACCATGCCGCGCAGGTTGCCCCTGAGCAGCGCTATCTCCCTGGCAAGCTTGAAGAACTCGAGCACCAGGCTGGACCTTTTCATCTTGAGCAGGTTAAGCCCCTTCACAGAAACCTTTATGCGCGCCTTGGTCCTTATAAGCTCTATCCTTGTGGTTTTTATATTACTTGCTGGCATTTGAACCTTCCCACTTGCCATATTTCTTTATGTACTCGGGCTTTACCCTTTTTATCTCGTTAATGTCAAGCCCGCCAAACAGCTCCCATCCAAGGTCCAGCGTCTTAGATATCTCGCGGTCCTCGTAATACCCCTGGTTCACGAACTTGGATTCGAACAGGTCGGCGAAATTCAGGAACTTTTTGTCGTTGGCGCTCAGTGCCTCCTCGCCGACTATCTCGGTAAGGTTCCTAAGGTCCTTGCCCCTGGAATATGCGGCGTAAAGCTGGTCCGCAACCCCCCTGTGGTCCTCTCGAGTGCTCGACTTTCCTATGCCCTGGTTCATAAGCCTTGAAAGCGACAGTAGCACGTCAACGTTCGGATACACCCCTTTCCTGTTCAGCTCCCTGCTGAGCACGATCTGGCCTTCCGTTATGTATCCAGTAAGGTCGGGTATGGGGTGCGTTATGTCATCTCCCGGCATTGTAAGTATCGGAAGCTGCGTTATCGATCCCTTCCTATTGTTTATTTTTCCAGCCCTTTCATAGATCGTAGAAAGGTCGGTATACATGTATCCTGGATAGCCCCTCCTTCCCGGAACCTCCTCTCTTGCAGCCGAGATTTCTCTGAGCGACTCGCAGTAGTTAGTCATATCTGTCAATATTACCAGCACGTGCATATTCTGCGAATAGGCAAGATATTCTGCCGTGGTGAGCGCCAGCCTTGGCAATATTATCCTTTCCATGGAAGGCTCGGAAGATATGTTTAGGAACATGACGGATTTCTCAAGTGCGCCAGTTTCCTCGAACTCCCTCTTGAAAAAGTTCGCCTCCTCGCTGTTTATTCCTATGCCGCCAAAAACAATGCTGAAGCCCTCCGAGCTGCTGAGTATCTTGGCCTGCCTGGCAATCTGCGCCGCGAGCCTGTTGTGGGGAAGCCCAGAAGCCGAGAATATCGGGAGCTTCTGCCCTCTCACGAGAGTGTTCATGCCGTCGATGGTTGATATTCCGGTCTCTATGAATTCGGATGGCTCCTCCCTAGAATAAGGGTTTATCGGGCTTCCGTTTATATCGAGCTCCTCGTTGCTGTATATCGGCGGCCCGTTGTCCCTGGGCCTTCCCATGCCGTCAAATATGCGGCCCAGCATGTCAGTGCTCACGCTGAGGTGCGAAGTCCTTCCCATAAACCTGACGCGCGTCTTCTCAAGGTTCATACCCCTCGTCTCCCCGAAGGACTGCACTATCGACAGGCCGTTTCTGGTGTCAAGGACCTGCCCGGTTATGCTGCTGCCGTCCTCCATCCTTATTTCTGCAAGCTCGCCGTAGGCCGCATCCTTTATGCCCTCCACGAAAAGCAAAACGCTAGTTACCTTGTTTATCGTCTTATAATACACGTCGCTCATTGTTCCACCATTCTATTTTATCGCGGGCTGCATACCCTTTATCCTGGCTATCGAATCCATCACGTCCTTGTAGTAAGCGTCTATCTCTTCGTCCTTGACATACTTCATGCGGGCGATCTTTTGCCTCACATCAAGCTTGGAAAGCTGCTCCAGAGAAACACCCTTCTCCAAGCTCTTTGCCTGCTCCTCGGCCAGTCCAATTATCGAGCCGAGCATCAGGTACTGCTTGTGCATTGATGTGTATGTGTCAACATCGTCGAAAGCGCTCTGCTGCAGATAGTCCTCCCTTATGCTTTTGGCAACGTCCAGCGTTAGTTTGTCGACTTCTGGAAGCGCATCGTATCCGACAAGCTGCACGATTTCGTTTATTTCTGCTTCCTTCTGCAGCGTTTGCATAGCCCGCAGGTAGAGCTCGGGCCAGTCCTTGCTAACGTTTTCTACATACCACTTTTTCATGTCCTCAAAATACAGTGAATAGCTGTTCAGCCAGTTTATCGAGGGAAAGTGCTTGCTGTTGGCCAGCGCCGCGTCCAGGGCCCAAAAGACTCTTGTTACCCTGAGCGTGTTCTGCGATACCGGCTCGGATATGTC
>JAMCZL010000044.1:0-4929 GCA_023485745.1 Candidatus Martarchaeota archaeon
AGCAGAAGAAGAAAGCGCCTTGGCCGGGATTCGAACCCGGGTCGCAAGCGTGACAGGCTCGTATGCTAACCACTACACCACCAAGGCCCAATCAGTAGTTTTACATGACATATATAAATAACATGCATGGTGCCGTTTGCCGTATGCGCATATGGCAAAGTCCTGGCATTACTTGTGCATTATCCCCAGCACGCTTCCGATCAGCGCAAGTACGAATCCTATTATCAGGCCAGCGCCGCCGAATATGCTGGCTAGTGAGAATACCAGCGCCACTATGGACCATGTCTTTATCTTTGACTGCCTATGCACCATTATCGAAGCTATTATTATGACTATTCCGCACACTATTCCAAGCGCGCCTTCCGCGGCTATTGCGCCGGATGATGCCTGGAGCTGCGCCTGCTCGGTGGCGTTTATTATCGGAGCGCCGGAAACTGCAGTGGTAGTTGGCAGGGAGCTTATAAGTGATGCACCCAGCACTGCGACCAGGCCGAAAAGCATTATTATTATTCCGCCGATGAGCAACAAAACGAAAGCGGCTGTGGGAGGATTTGAGCTTGGAACAGGCGGAGCTGAACTGCTGCTGGTCTGCTGGTTGCCATACAGCGCCTGTGCTTGCTTGGTCTTGTTCGCCATTTTAATCACCCTGTACAAAGCTTATTTTATTGTGACATTATAAAAATCTTTCCGGAAGATGATCCCGTTGGGGCGAGTCGAACGCCCAACCTGCCGGTATCTCAATGAGACTTTTATTGTCAGCAAACTACAGCCGGCCGCTCTGCCATTGAGCTACAACGGGTATAAGCAATTGCGCATAAAAATATTTATTAATTCTTAAATACTGCATGCTCGAGAGTATTAGCGCGCATTAGTTTATATAAAGGTATAAATTAGATTATTTTCAATATAGGTTTACAAAAATTTTGCTGATTCAAATGCAAGATGGGGATAGGCCGGCAAGGACGGGCGGCAAGAGGATAACCAGGGAACTTATCAGGAAAAGGCGCAGGTTCCCCATTCTAGTATACAGGCTCAAAGATATACTGATAAAGGTAAGGTCTAACAAGTACTTCATAGACTCGTTGCTTGTAGCCCTGATGTTTGTAAGCTTCGTGGCAGGATTCCCGTATTATCCGTTGGTAATAGCTGCACTTATACTCATACTGCTTTTCGTGATAACGCTTTACCACCCGTTCCTGGGTCTCATAGTCTTTATGGTGGTGGCTCTTCCGGCTCTGATATACCAGATCTCGTATGTTGCGTGGATTTTCCTTTTCGTAATAAGCATGTCGCTAATATACGGGTACATGCACTACAGGACGATTGTTTTCGGATACACCATGTTCTTTCTCGCATTTTCGGTTGTAGGGCTAGTACTTGAAATACCGGTGTTGGTGCTTGCCGTGCTGGTAAGCGGCTTTAAGAGATCGGCGATAATAACTACAATAGCGATAATAGGGATAGTTGCGGTTTCAGGCGTTTTCGGAGTGCAAAACTCCGCGTATATACTATATAATGGAGCCGGAGTGCACATTGGCCTGCCGATAGGCAACATATCCGAATTTCTGGTTATGAACAAGCCACAGCTTCACTTCTTTAACATTGTCAACCAGAGTTCTGCCGCATTTTCCAATTTTGCCAGCATTCAAAGCGCAGGAGAGATAGACGTTGTGTCTGGCTTTATGGTAAATGCGCTTTATCTGCAGCTTTATTACCTGATACAGATAGCGGCGTTTATAGCCGTGGGGTTCGCGATAGAGTACATGGCCCTTAACACGAGATCAAAATTCAAAGGCACAAAGGCAAGCCTGATAGGCGTGTGCTATCCGATAATCTATGTTGGGCTCGGAACTGGGCTGAAATTATATCCGATCAATTATGTGGCGCCTTTCGTGAGTTTTATAATCTTGGTAATTTTTGTCGGGCTCTTGGAGTTCTATAACATAGACGTTGTCAAAGCCATGGAGGTAAAGAAGCAGGACATAAGAATGAAGTTTGGCGAGGCCTTCGAAGATTTGCAGGAAGGCAATGTCTCGGAAAAGTTCGATGACATTGGAGACTATGACGCAATAAAGAAGGAGCTCAAAGAGGCTGTGATATCGCCGCTCGAGAACGTCGGCATATCAAGGGCTTACAACATAAAGCCGGCCAAGGGCATACTTTTCTTCGGGCTGCCCGGAACCGGCAAGACGATGATAATGAGGGCGCTCGCAAATGAGATACACACGGGCTTCTATTACGTAAAGGCGACAAATCTAATATCTTCATATCCTGGAGAGTCCGAGAAGCTGATATCGGACATATTCGACATAGCGAAGAAGCACGCTCCTTGCGTGCTGTTCATAGACGAAATAGACTCGATAGCGACCAACAGGAACTACGAAGGGATAGACGAAATACACAGGCATGCGCTATCCCAGCTCCTGGTTGAAATGGATGGATTCCAAAAAATGGATGGGGTAATTATAGTAGGAGCGACAAATGTGCCGAACATGCTTGATCCTGCAATACTTAGGCCAGGGAGGTTTGACAAGAGCATATACATGCCGTTGCCCGACCTGAATGCGAGAAAGGAGATATTCAAGATCTATCTTAAAAAATTTCCGATTTCGGATGACATCGACTTTGACAAGATTGCCGAGGCTAGCGATAGGTATTCGGGAGCCGACATAAAGGCGGTATGCGAAGCGGTCGGGCAGACAGTTGCACAGGAAGCACTCAGCGAGCATAAAGTTCTGGAGATAACGCAGAGTGACATAATGAATGTGATAAGCGCTACCAAGCCATCGACATCCCTTGCCCAGTTGGAGGCGTACAACACATTCAGGATAGACTTCGGAAGAGAAAAGGGGCAGAGGGTGCAGGAGAGCGTGCAGGATAAGGTCATGCTGAAAAACGTCATAGGGCTGGATGACGCGAAGAAGGCCATAATAGATGCGATAGAGGTTCCGCTTTTGCACCCGGAGCTTATAGAGAAGTATGACATAAAGACGATAAACGGGCTTTTGCTCTTCGGGCCGCCCGGAACCGGAAAGACTATGCTCATGAGAGCCATAGGAAACGAGCTGACTGGAGTGACTATGCTTGAGATAGACAACGTGATAATGCAGCAGAGCGATTCCGAAAGCGCCGCTACCGTAATTAAAAACATATTCTACAGGGCGTATGAGAACAAGCCTGCGATAATATTCATAGACGAAGTGGACGGCATTGTTCCGAGGAGGAGGAATTCGGCGCAGAAGGATATAGAAGTAACTACCGAACTCCTGAAGGACATGGATGGGATAAAAAGGATGTCGCAGATAATAGTGGTCGGGGCAACGAACAGGCCGGAGGCGCTAGATGAAGCGGTGCTCAGGCCGGGAAGGTTTGACAAGATCGTTTTCATAAAGCCACCTGATGCGCACCAGAGGGCTCTGCTCTTCAAGGAGTACATAAAAAACGCACCGTACGACAAGTCCATAGATTTTGAAAAGCTTGGCGCAGAAACCAAAGGATTTACTGGGGCAGATATAGCAAACGTCTGCAGGGAGGTCAAGATGCACGCCCTGGAATCCCACATCAAGACATCAAAGGAGTCGATCATAAGCATAGGAGATATAGAAAACATACTGAAGACCGTAAAGCCTTCGGCGCCGGAGTCTGCGCTGAGCGCATACCTTGCATTTCTGGCCAAATACGGGCAGAGATGATTTTGCATAATAATAAATATCTGATATTCTGCGCTTTTTATTTGTTGTTTTGTAGCCCTGTCAAAATTCAAAAACATATAAATATTTAGATAGGTCATGTAATAACCAGTAGCGGGTCGGGGACAATGAAAGAAGATGAAGTTTCTTTTGAAAAACGGTTTAAGAGAAATCCGAAATACGATTTGGACGTAGAGGATGCCATAAAGTTCGTGAAGAGCAAGAACACCAAATTCGTATGGCTTGGAAACGAGCCGGTGAAGGAGGTATCTGAGATACTTAATATTGAAAGTGATACTATAAAGAAACTCGATCCTGAAGCAATAATATATTCTGATAAAGAGGAGCTTAAGGACCTTGAGAATTCAGTGCTTATATGCTATCATGGTAATACGTCTGGATTTCTCTCCGAATTTCTGAACAGAAGGCACGGACTCGAAGTTTACGGGCTCAAGGGAGGGCTCGAAAACGTAGTTGCAGGAGGAGATTGAAAAATTAGCCCTTTTCTGCTTTTTGATTTTAATGAGCTGAGCGCCAGCTTTTATTTTAAAAAGCCATCATGCCATGCTGGCGCATTTTAAGCTATGAAGCGTACAGCACTAGCAGCAGGAGCGTCATTTTCGGATCTTGATTTTCTGGGAATGCGAGGTGTTTTCCTTTGTTGCATTTCCAGAAATGTCAGGTATCTCTTCAATTCTAAGGAATATTTTCATGCCGTGCTCCCTTGCCCACTTCAGCTCTGCATCTGCGCCGAAAGACGGTGCTAGGTAGAGCAGTGCGTCGCATTTTGCCAGCCAAGTCATGTCAAATGAGTACCATGCTTCCTTGGGCAGGGCATCGCCGTCCTTCATGCGCAAGTGCACATAGTGGGACAGGTGCGGTATGTATGGAAAATGCCCTTTCTTCAATACCTCAATGCCAGCATCTATCGCATTTTGAGTGTTTATGTTTGCTAGCCTTGCAGCATCATGTATATCATTCGTTTGCGGCGTATATGGACCGGCAACGTATATGGCAAGAGGTTTGCTTTTTTCCATCGGATCCCCAAAATAAAGCTTCGGTTGATATTTCCCTTTCAAATATTTAAATATTTGTAGGATCCGGATTTTCGATTATAGATGGGCCCGCGGAGAGTCGAACTCCGATCTCTAGCGTGTAAGGCTGGCATCTTGACCGTTGGACTACGGGCCCTTGCATTCTATCTTGCGTGTTTCATGCAGAATTCGTTTATCTTTTCCAT
>JAMCZL010000044.1:5198-30362 GCA_023485745.1 Candidatus Martarchaeota archaeon
TTATCGCCTTAGCATGCTCCTTTGAATTTGAGATCCCCTCTGCGACAGCATACTGCGCCGGGGTGTTTACCGAAAGGCGCATCCTGGCATAGTCTGACATTTTGGATTTTAGCTCCAAGGACAGGCGGTCGCGCCCTGGGATTATTATGAACCCTATGCGGAAACCTGTGGCGTCGAAGTTCTTCGACGCGCCGTTCAGTATCGCGTATGGCATGCCTTTTGCGACCTCGCTTATAGAGGTGAACTTTGCCCCGTTGAATATTATCTCATCGTATATTTCGTCGCTTATCAGGAATATTCCATATTCGTTCGCAATGTCTGCAAGGCCTGACAGTATGCGCCTGCTAAGGACGGTGCCCGTAGGATTGTTCGGATTCGTGACCAGCATGTATTTTACCCTCTTTATCTGGCCTTTGCTCCTTGCGGCCTTTAGGCTTCTGCCCAGAGCGTCAAGGTCAACGGCCCACATATTTCTTTCGTCGTAGTCGGCAGATATCGGCTTTCCGCCATGAAGCTCCAGTGTTGTCATGTACTGGTTGTAGTACGGCCTGAATATGACTGCCATGTCGCCTGCATTTATAAGGCTGCTGTTTATAAAGTAAAGCGCCTCAGATACTCCTTCCGTGGTTATTATGCTGTCCTCTGAGAGCGCCAAGCCGTAAAACTCCTTGTACCTTTTTATAACTGCATTTATGAGCGGTTTTGCGCCTTCCGCTCTTGAATAATAGGTTTGGTTTGACCTAAGTGCCTTTACATAGGCGTCTATCATGTATTTTGGCGTTTTGAAATACACTGCGGGGTCGCCGCGGTTGAGCTTTACCACCTTTTTTCCGGTCTCGGCAAGCTTTGTTGCCAAGCCCTCCTCCTCGAGGAGTATGTTATAGACGTATTTGCTTCTCTTGGAAAGCAATCTCTCTTCCATCATGCCACCGCATTAGATTTATGCATCAATGTTATTAATACCTTTTTTGGGCACGAGCTTGGCCTCCTCTATGAGGTATGTGCCGGAATCATTGTGCCATTCCTTGCTGGCCCTTACTATTGATATCCTGCTTCTGAAAAGCGGGGCGTCGAGAACGAACGATTCAGCCTCGCCGCCCTCGAAGGATATGTTTATCCCATATTTTCTGTTGAGCGACTCGAGCCGGGATATTGTGCTTTCGTCTATCCTTGCGCCCAGGAAACTGTAATCCATGCCGTAAGCAGCCACCTTTGTTATTATGGCGTCGAATTTCTGGCTTATCTCTTTCAGCTCTGACAGGGGGTTTATGCCCCAAAGCGGCGCGTAATGCGTGATTTTCAGCTTTTCGCATATTTTGTCCACCCTGTCCTTCTGATAGCGACTCGCCAAGGCGCCAGTAACCACTCCGCTTACGCCGTTGGCGCGCAAGGCCTCTTCGAGGTCTGCTAACTCTGCCTCCTTTTCGCCTTTTGTGGCCACAAGCTCCTGGCGGATTCCCAGTGCCTTGGCCTGCAGCGCAGTAAACTCTATGTTAGGGCGATGGAACATGTAGCTGTCCGGATTCTCGGGCTTCAAGGTTATTAGGAGGTCTACCTTCTTGTTTAGCTCGTGCATCTTGTGTATCGCAAGCGTGGAATCCTTTCCGCCGCTGTAAAGGCATGCTATCGTTTGACCACCTTTTTTAAGCTGCTTGAAGGGCATATGTCATTGAGCACGCACCTGTCGCAGTGCTTTATTCTGGCAGTGCATGCGTCCCTGCCAAGCGCTATGAGCAGATTTGAAACATTGCGCCATTCAGTCTTTGGAAATTTTTCCATGAGCTTTCTTTCTATCTTTTCAGGGTCTTTGGAATTTACCAATCCTAGCCGGTTTGCAACGGTGATGCAGTGCGTATCTATTGCAATGCCCTCGCTTGCGGAAAAGGCCTCTGATAGCACAACATTTGCAGTTTTCCTTCCCACCCCGGGCAGCTTCACTAGTTCGTTCATTTTGTTCGGAACTTTGCCGCCATGCAGGCGCATTACCATTTTCGCCGATGCGATTATGTTCTTGGACTTGTTGCGGTAAAGGCCAAGCGAGTTTATGTGGCGCTGCAGTGCCTGCGGGCTAAGCCTTGCGAATTGATTTGGTTTGCTATAACGGCGGAACAGCTCTTTAGTTACCTTGTTTACCTGCCGGTCCGTAGACTGTGCGGAAAGCATCGTGGCAACAAGCATTTCCCACGGATTTGAGTATTCGAGCGCGCTTTTCATTGAATCTCCGTACCTTGCCTTAAGCCTTGAAAGGACCTCGGCCTCAAAGCGCTTTGCAGGTTTTGGTTCGTGCATTTTACCATCCGGGACCGCGCGGCTATGTATTGCCTTTAAATAGTTTTTAGGTGATACTTATTAATTGTTAGGGGGTAATTTTGGCAAAAGCTAAATCTGGCAGGGCACAAGATCCTGAAAAGCTGAAAAGGATAAACCTGATAATGAAAAGGAAGGAGGAGCACATACGGATCTGCCTGGACAAGCCAGTGCAGGCAAGAAATGTGAGGACACTGTTTTCTGACGTCAAGCTGATGAACGACTCCATACCTGAGATAGATTTCGACGATATAGACACCTCTGTTTCTTTCCTTGGAAAGCGCTTTTCTGCGCCGTTTATGGTGGGCGCCATGACAGGCGGTGCAGAGATGGCCAAAAAGATAAATGCAAACATAGCGTCTGCCGCAGAGGAACTCGGGCTTGGAATGGCGGTCGGGAGCCAGAGAGCGGCGCTGTATGATAAGATATTGGAAGATACGTATACTATAGCCAGGAAAAACGGACCGCACATATTCATAGGCGCAAATATAGGTGGTGCGCAACTTTCCGAAGGCATGGACCTGAAGAGCATAAAAAAGCTTGTAGAGATGCTGAAGGCGGATGCGCTTTACGTTCACCTCAACCCCACGCAGGAGATAGTGCAGCCGGAGGGAGAGCCCAAGTACAGGAACGTGCTTTCCAGGATAAGGGAGATTGTCGAAAGCATAGACAAGCCGGTTATAGCCAAGGAGGTTGGTTTCGGCATATCGCCAAAGGTGGCAAAAGAGCTTGAAAAGGCCGGCGTTAAGGCGATAGAGGTGGCCGGCATGGGAGGCACCAGCTATGCAGCTGTGGAATGGTACAGAGCCAAGGCGTTCAAAATGGAGGATAAGGCGGATCTCGGCAACCTTTTCTGGGATTGGGGCATACCTACCGCAGCATCGTTGTACATGGCAACGAGAAGCGTAAGACTGCCCGTGGTATCATCCGGAGGCCTTAGGACCGGGCTTGATGTCGCGAAGTCCATTGCCTTGGGCGCGTCAATGACTGCGATGGCGCTGCCAGTGCTCAGGCCTGCGGCTACATCGGCCAAGGCTGTGAAGGATTTCATAGAAAGGATACTGCTAGAGCTCAAAAGCACCATGTTCCTGCTGGGAGCCAGAAATATAGAGCAACTTAGTAAATGCCCGTTCGTTATAACCGGGGATTTGGCGATATGGAAGGACTACTTTGACAAAAAGGTGATTTGACGGCGTTCGTTGAATTGGATGCCAAAAAGGCCAATTATGTAGTCGAAATGCTTGAAAAGCACTACAAGGACGTTCATTACTATTTGAATTTCAAGACGCCTGTTGAGCTCTTAGTAGCTGCAATACTGTCTGCGCAGACAAAGGACACCAAGGTAAATGCCATTACGCCAAGACTTTTTGAAAGGTACAGGACTGCAAAGGACTATGCAAATGCAAAGCCGGCTCAGCTTATGGACTATGTCGGAGGTGTGCTCTATGCAAAGAACAAAATTGCAAACATAATAGGCGCATGCAAAGGGATAGATGAAAAATATGGGGGCAAAGTTCCTGACAGTATGGAGAATCTGATTGAGCTGCCAGGCATTGGAAGAAAAACCGCAAATACTATACTCATAAACGCGTATGGCAAGGTCGAGGGCATACCGGTTGATACTTGGGTCATAAAGCTTTCTTACAGGATAGGGCTGAGCAAGGCAAAGAATGCAGATTCGATAGAAAAGGACCTTGAGGCAAAGATAGGCAAGCAGTACTGGAAGAACATTGCATACGTGCTGAAGGCCCATGGCAAGGAGGTGTGCGGCGCAATACCGAAATGCAGTGCATGCCCGATAAAGGCTTATTGCCCTAAGAACGGCGTTGCCAAAAGCGCCTGAACATGATTTACCGATGGTACTATGAAAATTGTCGCAGACCTGCATGTCCACTCCAGATTCGCAATGGCATGCAGCCCCGCAATAAATCCGCTTTCAATGCAGATAACAGCAGTTGAGAAAGGCATAAACGTTTTGGGCACAGGGGACATACTGCACAGGGCTTGGCGCAACGAAATGCTCAAGCGCCTAGTTTTCGATGCCGATTCCGGAATGTACAAAATAGACGCAAAAAGTAGCGTGTGGTTCGTGCCAAGTGCAGAAGTATCCACCATATTCGAAGGATCCGACAAGTCAATAAAAAAGATCCACAACTGCATACTTTTTTCCAGCATTGAAGCCGCCTCGAACGCAGCCGAGAGGCTTTCGAAATACGGCAGCCTTTCCGGAGATGGAAGACCGCAGCTGCAGATGTCTGCCGCAGAATTGGTTGAGGAAGTGCTAGCTACAGACAAAGATGCTTTTGTGTTTCCCGCACACCTGTGGACCCCATATTTCGGAGCGCTTGGGGCGCTTTCGGGATTTGATTCCATAAAAGAGGCATATGGCGACCAAGAGAAAAACATACATGCTTATGAAAGCGGGCTTAGCTCTGATCCAAAGATGAACTGGAGGATAAGTGCATTGGACAAGTATGCGCTCATATCTAACAGCGACATGCATTCGCTGCCGAACATGGGCAGGGAGGCAAACGTGTTCGACCTTGAGAAGCCAACATATGTTGGCATGATAAATGCAATAAAAGCAAAGGATGTAAGAAGGTTCAACGAAACTATCGAATACTACCCGGAAGAGGGCAAATACCATTACGACGGACATAGGGATTGCCACTACTCGGTGGATCCCGAGCAGGGCGCAGAAACAAACTGCAAGGTATGCGGCAAAAGGCTGGTTGTTGGCGTGCTGCACAGGATAAACGATCTTGCAGACAGGCCGGCAGGCTACAGGCCCAAGAACGCCATACCTTACACGCACGCCGTGCCTTTGCTTGAGGTCATAGCCTATGCGATGAAAAAGGATAGGTATTCGCCAATTGTGAAGAAGGAGTACTCCGAATTAATAAGCGCATTCGGCAACGAACTGGACATATTGGTGAGCGTTGCTGATGACAAGATAAGGCAAGTTGCAGGCGAAGATATAGCCGAGTGCATAGACAACGTGAGGAATGAAAGGATAAGCATAAAGCCAGGCTATGCGGGCGTGTATGGAGAGATCGACCTGCTCAAGAGCAGGGCAGAGCACAAGGAGCCGTATGCAGTAAAGCAGAAGAGCATGTCGGATTTCTTATCAGGGTAATCTTATGGCTGTGCTGGAAGATGGAAACATAAGGCTCAGGCCGGTAAATTTAAAGGAGGACATGGGACTTTTCCTCGAATGGTACTCGAATCCGGACCTGCTTTTTTATTCCGAGGGACCAAAGGTGATGACACCTTACGGGCCTGACGTCATTGAAAGAATGGTAAAGAGCCTTTCAGAGATCGGCGAATGCTACATCATAGAGATTTCTGAATTGGGCGCATGGAAACCGCTGGGAGACGCCAGCATAACAAAGGACAAGACCCCCATAGTCATAGGAAACGAGGAGTATTGGGGCAGGGGAATAGGTACGCGCGTGCTCGGCATTCTTATAAGGCGAGCCAGGAAGCTCGGCATGAAAAAGCTGAAAGTGGGCGGAATCTACGAATATAATGCCAGGAGCCTAAAAATGTATGCAAAGGCAGGATTCGTAGAAACAGGGCGAGAAAATGAAGAGGGCTATGAAGTAATAAAGATGGAGATGGGCCTGTAGGAGATGACATGACAATAAGCCTGATATCCTGGAACGTCAACGGCATCCGAGCAGCTGAAAAGAGCGTCCTGGGCCTGCTAGAATCCGAGAAGCCTGACGTTATGGCATTCCAGGAGATAAAGGCAGGGGAGGAAAGCGTACCTGAAAGGCTGAAGGGCTTGGGATATTCAATGTATGTGAACTCCGCCGCAAGGAAGGGGTACAGCGGCACCATGATCATGACAAGGATCAAGCCAATTTCATATTCCACAGAATTTGAGGATGATGAAGGCAGGGTTCAGCGCGTCGAGTTTGACGACTATTATTTCGTAAATGTGTATTTCCCGAATTCGAGAAGGGACCTTTCAAGGCTGGAATTTAAACTCAAATTCGACAGAGATTTAGAAAGGTATGTAGAAAAGCTAGAGGCAAAGAAACCGGTGCTGGTGTGCGGGGACTTCAACGTGGCCCATGAAGACATAGACATAGCAAGGCCGGCTGAGAACAGGGGAAACGCAGGCTTTACTGACGAGGAGAGGGAATGGATGACAGAATTCCTTGGCAGGGGAAGGCTCGACACCTTTAGGATGTTCAACAAGAGCCCTGGATATTACACGTGGTGGGCGTATTTCAGCCGCGCGAGGGACAGGAACATTGGCTGGCGCATAGACTACTTCGTGGCCAGCAAGCAAATGCGCAGCAGGATAGTCAAGGCTGGCATACTGTCCGACATCAGAGGCTCTGACCACGCACCGGTATATGTTACGCTGAAGGATTAGTCATTTGACAGTTTCTTGCACGAACGAGGGATAAACGTTGCGCACGCCCTCTATGCCCTTGAGTTTGGATATCTCTGATTCTATTGCCCCGGAATCTGCAACCATAAGCGCAATGGCAGAGTGGTCGCCGCTGGTCCTGTAAAGCTCTTTCACGGATTCGGTATCTCGCAGCCTTGATATTACATCAAGGTATTTTTCAGGAAGTATGTCTATTCCAACCAATGCCTCGTCCATTCCAAGCTGCTTTAGCCTGGCGCGCGCCTTGTACCCTATTAAAACCTTGCTGCTTTTGAGGCTCGCCAGCCGGTTCCTCACAGTTCCGCGGCTCACCCCCAACGCCTGCGCAAGCTTTGCAATGGGAGTGTCTGAATCCTCAATCAGTTTGGATATGAGCATTTTGTCAATATTTTTAGCCATTTTATCAGTTTAAATAGTTTAAAATACAAATATTAAATATCTTAGTGTACAAAAGGATATTGGTGATATTATGGAAGCGGCAGTACCAGTAGAAGAAAAGATAGAAGGGATAAAGGCAAAAGCTTATTTTCCAAAAGAGGACAAGATAGAGCCTGTTGAGATACCTAAGAAGGACAAGTGGACGATTTTGACCTTTTACCCAGGCGACTTTACCTTTGTCTGCGCGACAGACATAGAGGAATTCATGAAGCTGTACGATGAATTCAAGAGCAACGATGCCGACGTATACGCTATAAGCACTGACAGCATATTCTCGCACAAGGGCTGGGCGCAGACAAGCCCAAGGGTGCAGAAGAGCTCAATACCTATGGTTGAGGACTTCAACAAGAGCATTGCCAGGACGTTTGGACTGCTTAATGAAAGCACCGGCCAGGCACGAAGGGCTGTAGTGATACTTGACCCTGACGGCAACGTGCAGTACATTTCTGCCTTCAACAACAATCTGGGCAAGGACGCAGAGCATGTACTAAACGCATTCCTGGGCCTGAAGTACCTGAGGGACCATCCGGCAAAGGAGGGCCATATGTGCGCGATTCCGGCAAACTGGAGGAAGGGCAAGGAAGTTCTCGACATTGACGTTGTAAAGGACATAGGAAAACTCTGATCCGGTAAGCAGGGCTGCAGGCACTTGCCTGCAGTGCAGATCGCTCTTTCTTTTTCCTATTTTTGTTATGCTTGAAGGCCAGTAAGGGCTATCGCGTTGCTCATTTGCTCTTTGCTTTTGATTCCAAGGGCAGCCATGGCGGATTTGGAATGCGCAGGGCTTGGCCTGAATTCTTCAAATGCATAGAAATTTGGCTTTATTTTATCGAAGGTTTTCTTATCGCTGCAGAAGAGCAGCATCTTTTTGCTTGACTTTGCGCCAGCGATCCTTATGGCCTCGTTTATCTGCCTGGTCATCGCAGCAAAGAGTAGCATTTCTATCTGCATGCTTTTAGACATGTTTCGATCCTCCTCGAATGCTGCCTTTGCGTTTAGATACGCGAGCTGCAGGTGTGCCTCGTCTATTATTGCCCGTGGGTCGAACACCTGGCAGAAACTGAGGCCGCTGCATGCACTGTTGAGCACAGGAAACAGTTCCTTCAGGTCCTTTTTCGAAGATGCCAGGCGTATTATTGAAGAAGCGGTGCTGCCGCCAAGGCCAAGCAGCCGCATTAATTCTTTGTCTTGCATTTGATCAACGGAAAGTTGTTGAATATGTGTTTGCATATCAAAGATGAACGGAAGGTATTTAAATTCTGCTATTCAATTTTGGATTGGAATATAATGGTGATAGGATGGGAGGAGCAGGAGGATGTTAAAAAATTTGTTTTGGAGTTTTATGTTTTATAACTGATGAAAATATAATGGTGATATGATGGAGGGAGGACAAGGAGGTTAATATTAGTTTTTAGGTATTTTCTGTTTTACTGATTTGAAATATAATGAATTGTGATATGATGGGAGGAAGTGGAGGATGCTGAAATTATAATGGTGATGTAATGGGTGGATCAAGCGGATCTTGATATTAATTTTTAGGTATTTTCTGTTTTATAACTTGAATTTTGAAACGATAAAACCTTACTTATTTTAACGCAGCAAATGGCAGTATTTGCCCTGAATTATATATTATTGCTTTTAATGCATTCTTGAATTTGTAGGTTTTGCAGCCAGATCCGGCCGGCATAGGCCTTTGATAAAAATATGGTTGTACGCATGCTAAATGATCATACTTGTACGTCCCATGCTTTAGAATTAGTTTAGAAAGGTGTATACAAAAATAAAGGTAAGGTATTTAAATTCTGCTATTCAAGTTTGGATTGGAAATATAATGAATGGTGATAGGATGGATGGAGGAGCTAGTGGATCTTGATATTAATTTTTAGGTATTTTCTGTTTTATAACTTGAATTTTGAAACGATAAAACCTTACTTATTTTAACGCAGCAAATGGCAGTATTTGCCCTGAATTATACACATACTTACATTGTTTTTAACGCATTCTTGAATTGGTAAGTTTTGCAGTCAGATCCGGCTGGCATGGACCTTTGATAAAAATATGGTAGTGCAAATGCTAAATGACCATACTTGTACGCTCAACGCTTTAGAATTAGTTTAGAAAGGTGTATACAAAAATAAAGGTAAGGTATTTAAATTCTGCTATTCAATTTTGGATTGAAATATAATGAATGGTGATAGGATGGGAGGAAGTGGAGGATGCTAAAAAGAGCATAATACATTATTATTCTACTATTTATTTTCTTGTAGAAATCTTCTATTTGTATTAGGGACTTGGCTATTTTAGCCATTCGATATATGGCTTATTTGGCTAACCATATGAAAATTTATAGAGATTGGGTAGGAGGTTTATCAACTTCTGCATGCATATGAAGACAAGGCGTATAGAGACGTTTTGATGTCGCCAAAATTTCATGAAAGAATTTCTGCAGGGCGCTATTTATTCAATTTCTTGTTTGTTGATTTTGTAAAGTATAGACTTTTTCATGTCAAATTTTCTATAACTGAAGGTCCCGACTAAGAATTTTGTTATTATGGAGGTTTCTATTTTTATACCTTTGACTGATGCATAGAGATTTTGCTCAATTGATTCTATATTGCAGTCTTTGTATGTTGGTGCAATATGAATAAGTCCATATGGAGAACCTATATCACCTTCGAATATGTATTTATTTAGAGGCCCTTCACCATCACTAAGCACATTTGCCAACCATTCCTTTCTGTGCTCTATGAACCTTTTTACGTCTAGCTGCTTCGCTATAAATACTACGGTGTCTTTTATTGGAGGATTTTGCATTGTTATTGTTGTTCTGAAAATCATCTCGTTTTTGAGGAGTTGCTGATACGTATACAATGCAGAGCCTTCTTTCAATCCATATCTTCTGTCTATCTCAGTGAATGTAATTAGACCGTCGTTGTTTAACTCTCTCAGAGTCGCATACTCTCTCATGAATATCTGGTCTTTTTCTTTTCTTGGGTGTTCTTTGCTCCTGTGCCATACCCTCTTTTCCAACATCTGAAAGAATTCGTCCCTTATAGGTATGAAGCCAATTGCTTGCGTGTAATAGCTGGAAAACCACTCTGCTGTGCATTTTGCAAGAACATCGCTCTTTCTTATCTCATATATCAATTGCTCCGCTTCTAGTGGATCTTTTGCAAGAAAGAAAATGAATAGGTCATAAGAGCCTCTTGCCATGAATGCAAGCTGCACATTTGGATTTGCCTTCAAAAGCTTTTGAAGGTTTTCTTGGTTGGGCCTAATGTCCTTGAATTTCGCAATTGCGATAAACTTCGAAAGGCTGAAATGGCTTAGGAAGCCGGGCTCTATAGTGTATTTTATCCCATATTTCTGTTCGAGCTTCTTTATCCAGTACTGTGTGGTCGAATATGTCAGGCCAATCCTCTTGCTTATTGCAGCAATGCCGTCCCTAGGATTTGTGCTTAGCTCCTTCAGTATCAGCGGCTCGTATTCGCTTTCGAATTGCTGCTTTTCTGCTGCGTTTGACCTCTCCTTGCTCAGTTTCATGTACTGGTCGAGGTTTTCTACCCCCATTGTCGAGCTGCGCTTCCTTACCGGCTCTATGAATTCCCCATTGTCTGTTATTTTGCCCACGTATATGGAGATTGCCCTGTTCCTGCCCTTCTCTGGATCCCACTTAGAAGTTGCCTCGGATACGTAGTAGCCGCCTTCGCACCTCCTAAGCTGCAGGTGGTGCCTGTGCCTGCTTTTAAGCTCTTCCAAGGCAGCCCTTACCTGCTCGGGAATCTCCTGCATAATATTTATTTCTATATTGTAATATTTAAGCATTTCTATTATTTTTTATACAGTATATATTGTAATAAAAAGTTAATTATACGTCTTACATTGATTGTTATATATATTGAAATATGTGATTTGATAGATTTTAGAACCTTTAATACGTCAATTAACTCTATTAGCCTCATTTTACAGCCATTACCTAATTTATAAGCAGGGCGCAGTAATAACATTAACGCTTTTGTTTTGCTGGTGGGTGAATGAATTCAAATAACAACGCAAAAACATCTACGTGCATGCAGATGGCATCGCACAAATTCTATCTTCTGAAGCCAAAAGAGAACGCGGACATGAACGACCTTGCAATGGACATGATAAGCCTCAAGGACGTTAAGGAGGTTTACGTGACTGAGGGCGATTACGGCTTTATGCTCAAGACTTCTTTGTACAACAAGGCTGATTCCGAAACAGTTGAAAAATATATATCGCAGCATGTGGACCCGAAATTCGGCACTCTTATAAGCTACTACAGGCTCAAAAAGCACGTAGCTAAAAGCAGCAACAGGGTGAAAAAATGAATCCGCTTTCCAGAAAGCTGCTGAAACTTAGGCTTAGGAAGCTTGACGCCCTTCTCGAAAAAGATCCGTTCAAGGACAGGGCTTTTGTATCGGTTGTGGACGGCCCTTATTCGTGGCATCTTGAATGGACTGACGAAAAGGAAAAAAGGAACTGACGCTTATTCCCTTACCCGACTTCCGCCGGTACAGGCCATTTCCTGTACTGGCGATGGATTTTCTATTTCTACGCAATTGTACTGCAGCATAACGCGCATAATCCACTACGCAGAATGTTGAATTCAAACGCTGCAACGCCTTGCATGGCTCGCGCTGATTCTTATGGACACAAAAAAAGCGGGGAAGCAAGTTTGCTAATTAGGCTTTAGTAACGGAATGTTCACAGATCGCGTGAGCTCTCTGCTTACGCACCCGTCCTATCGAAGTCGTCTATTGCGACCGCCCATAGTGCCTCGTTTCGGGTATAGCTTCGTCCTTAGATGCTTTCAGGACTTATCCATTTGGCGCGTAGCTACCCGGCAATGCAATCACAACCGGTACACCAGTGGCGCCGATCCCTCGTTCCTCTCGTATTAAAGGGATCTTATCCTCCGGCACTAACACCTCCAGTAGATATTACCGTACTGTCTCGCGACGTACTGAACGCAGCTCATGTGGGTTTTTAATGGGCGTACAGCCCAACCCTTGGCGGCTTGTACACTGCCAGGATAACCCAAGCCCATATCGATGTATCAATGCGCCAGGTCGATGCGGACTCTCACCGGCGACGAATCGGTTACCTCTAGAGTAACTTGTTTGACAGCTTGGAGCCCCATTAAAAGAGCTACCAACGTTCGTTAAGCCCCTGTTTCCAGTCTGCGTGCCACGCTTTTCAGCACACAGTCAGCCCTGCATTTGCCTTTTCACTTACCAGCGAGTTTCCAACTCGCTTAAGCAGAGCGTTGGTCGCTTTCGTTTCCTTATCGAAAGTAACCGTCCAGTCTAACTACCCACCTGCAGCTGTTCCCTCTCGGGTTAGCTGTGGAGCAAGCTATGAGTGGTGTTACATTGTCGCTCCGCCTGGGCCTAAGCCCAGACATCGACGCTCCCACTTACGCTATGCATAACTAACTACACAACAACTACAGGCTGTAGTCAAGCTTCATAGAGACTTCATTTCCCACTGGAGGATCGCGGCATATTCACCGCGCAGTGAGTTCACCGGACCCTAGGTTGGGACAGTGGAACAATCGTTACGCCATTCATGCAAGTCACCTATTAAGTGACGAGGTATTACGCTACCTTAAGAGAGTCAGAGTTACTCCCGCTCTTTGCCAGCGCTTATCCCCCTTGAAAAGGGTGTTCACGTACTGGCGGTGAGCAGGCGTCACCCACTGTACTAAGCCTTACGGCTTTGCGGTGAGTTGTGTTTTTGATAAACAGTCGTTGTTCCCTTGTTAATGCTATCTGCGCATGCTATACGCAGACATGGCTTGTCGAAAACTTACGCCACTATTTTGCCGAATTCCCTAACCTAGGTTACTCCGTCACACCTTGGCCTTTTAAGCCAGCAACACTTGTACTAGTTCTAGGTACGGTCTAACAGGATCGTTGCAGATTCCCTTTTCACGGGCTCAAGAAATCAGTCCAACAGTTCATTTAGCTGCTTCTCCTCATAACGAGACTCTGCAGCCCTTTGCACTTTCTTGCGGACCTATCCCCAAGCGTCAGAAATCTGCCTTGTGTTGCCACGCCTACCTGTTAGGGGCTGGAATATTAACCAGCTTCCCTTTTGCCGCATGGTGATTGGCCTGCGGCTTAGGATCGCCTAACTCTCCGCTGACGAGCGTTGCGAAGAAACCCGTGTGCTTACGGTGTATGGGATTCTCACCCATATTTGATGATACTAACACCAGGATATTCTCTGCGACACGGTCCATATGTCCTTTCGGACATACTTCTTGCCATGCCGCACGCCTTCTTACCAGTGCTTATCGCACTCCGAGGTCTCGGTACCTAGCTTAGCCCCGTATATTTTCGGTAAGGAATACCTCTACTGGTACGCTATTACGCGTTTTTTGAAGGATGGCTGCTTCTGAGCCTACCTCCCAGCTGTCTATGGTACTTCTCGCCTTTGATACACTCAACTAGGATTTGGGGACCTTAACCCCGGTCACTATCTTTGCAGTCTCGCGATGCTAGCTTACCCAACATCGCCGACTCCTGGGGTCTACACAGCATATACATTCGGAGTTTGACGAAGAGGTGAAGCCTTTCGGCTCCATGCCCCTTAATCGGTTGCTCTACCGCATATGCAAGCTCGCCCAGAGCTATCCTAAAGATACTTCAGAAGGGACCCGCTATTGCCATGTTCGAAAGGTATATCGCCGCTACCCGCGCCTCACCCAACAGGGCATGCCATGACAGGTTGCAGACCTCCACCAGGCGTTAACCTAGCTTCGTCTTGGGCGCGCGTAGTTCACAATGGCTTCGGGTCGTATAAACGTGACTTGGGCATTTTCATACCTTGCACCTCGCAATGCTGCGTGCTCTCGCTTTCGCTGCGCCTTTCGGCTCGCCACGCCTATACACTCCCTGGCTCTTGCTTCAAGAAGAAAGGTAAGACACTGCTCCGCGCATCCTCGCATAGCCGTTTCCAGCATAGCTTCGGCGCGCATCATTCCTTCCGTGCCTTACCTGCATGTCACCACCTAGTTTCAGATCTTTTCAATCCCACGCGTGTGGGTTCTTTTCAGCTTTCGCTCGCGCTACTTGTTCTCTATCGGTCTATAGCCAATATTTAGGGTTGGGGTTTAATGCCCCCGTATTCACTCCACATACCAAGGCGGAATTACTCTTTTGCAGCAGGTCCATCGCACTTAACCTACGAGGCTGTCACTCTCTATGGCCGCTCTTTCCATAACGTTCGGCTCATGTCCTGGATCGGCGCTGCACCACATCTCCACACCTTTTGCAAGGCGGGATTCAGTTTGCCCTGCGCGGCTTTCATTCGCATTACTTACCGCATCGCTCTCGCTTTCTTTTCCTGCGGGTACTAAGATATTTCAGTTCCCCGCGTACACATACGTATTGCTACGTACAATTCGGCAATCCCGGGTTCAAAGCCTGACATGCGGCTACCCCGGGCTTATCGCAGCTTGCCACGGCCTTCATCGTTGCTATAGCCTAGCCATCCGCTAGGTGGTTTAAAATTTAAGCAAACTTACTTCCCCTCATATCCGTTGCACAAACGTGCAATTTCATAAGCGTCAACAACATAGCTCATAGATTCTAGGACTTGTATTTTCACAAAGCAAAATAAGCCTTCAAATACTGGAGCCTATAAGAGCTCATGCTGCCATAAAGACACCAGCTATATTTGGGCTGTAAAGATTTAAATATGTTTCTGAAAGACAGCACAGGCTTCGGGACTACCAAAAAATAAACGAGACTCTTCTGAAAATGTTGTGCCATAATATCGTAGTGCTTATACGTGAGATTAACGATTTAGGCATCAAACCTGACTTTATCTCTTAGTCTATAGCTGTTATTACTCCCAAAGGTCTTGCCACCTATAGGGAAGAAGTTCCTTTAGTTTAACTGTCTTTTTCTCACTAAGTATTATTTCTGTATTGAGATTCTTTCTGTCTATTTCGAACATCAATTCCCTACATCTTCCACAAGGAGGCATATATTTATAGTCATTACTTACCGCAACAATTTTTCTGATTTTTGTTTCGCCATTCTTTAACATCGATAAAATTGCTGCAACTTCTCCACAAAATTGTAAACCGCATGCACCATTAAGATTTACTCCAGTATATATTAGTCCTTTGCCTGATAGTAGTGCACTTCCAACTTCTCCTGATTTTGCTTCCCAAGAAAGCTGTTTTGCTTTAGACAGCCTTTTTGCTTTCTCAAATAGTTCCCTGTTTGATATTGTTGCCATGTTATCTTTTAATTAAAGGTAATTTAAAAGCTATCCATTTTTCGATTAGTTTTTTAACAAATTAAACAATTAAAAGTACTTCTAAGCAAGAACGTGTATAAAAAGTCGTCATTCTGTATAAAAAGTACCCAGATTTAGGATACCTTTGCTACAAAGCCGAAAGGATTTGGGTTTTAAGGTATTGCGGGCTGCGTCATGCTGGCCCCAATCGGCTTCGGGTTTAGTTGTATTGCGACGCGCGCCTTACACTGCATGATTAGTGCTCCGCGCATGGTTTCTAGTTCTATTTTATAAACGTTTTGCGTTATATATTTGTAGTTGAGCTTATGCCGGACGATTTGGAGGCATCTGAGGATCCTGGAGTAAACGCTGACGCTTGGATAAAGAAGGCTTTGGAATCTTCTCAAGCAGCAAGCAGAAATGCCAGCAATGCAGAGGCGGTAAAGGCATCTGAGGGCGACGAGGACGGAAATGCCCTCTATATTTACATAGTATTTTCCATCCTTGTGATACTGGCTTTCTATTTCAACGTGTTCAAGACTTTGATTCCGGCTGCCCTGATACTGGCAAATTTGCTTTAGATGACGCGGTGTGCATAAAATGTTCAAATATTCGAAGAAAGCTTTTAGTTTCATGCTGAGCCCTTCCTACCAGAGCGGGAAGTTCAGCCTTTTAGAGTCGCTTAAAGTGTATTATCTTGGGCTGCTGCTGCCGTTGGCATTAAACATAATTATAGGGATTGTCGCTGTGCATTCGGGCTATTCAATAAGCGCTAGTTCCTATTCCAGCTTTTCGCAGTTTGCCGGGTATCTTCATATAAACATTGGCAATGCGTATCTTAGCTACATCGCCAACATGCTTGTCATAGTCCTTTTATTGCTGCCGGTTGTATCGGGATTGATTGGAGGCTCACTGCTTTATTTCATAACTGGCAAGATTGTGCATATTTACGACGAGTATGATACGGTAGTGGGGCCTAGCATGCTGTCGAGCCTGCCGTTTTCGATGTTTTTCTGGGTAGTGCTTCTGGGAAACACTTTGGTTGGCGAGCTCTTGGCTCTCTTAATATCTGTATGGGCCGTGCTAGTGCTTATATTCGGGCTTGCAGGACAGAATGACATAAGCGCCTGGAAGGCCCTTGCAAGCATAATCGTAGAATATGTAATATGGATTGGATTTGTAATCATATTCTTTATGATGATAGGCATTTGAGATTTGAGACACGCGCAGAGGAGATTAAATGGCATATAGAAGGGGAAAGAACGAAGAGCTTCACGTTGTAAATCTCAGCAGCAAATATAAAGAGCACCCGCTAAGGAACGGCCTGTTGCCTGCGCTTTTCGCTGCCATAACCGTGTCTGCCATATACTACATATTCATTTCTGGAGGATTTGACAAGCTATACGGGGCAGGATCTTCCGAAGTGATATTCGCCTCTTTTGCGGCAAGCGTGTTCATATTGTTCATGATGCCCAGGTCCAGGGCGGCAAGGGTGCCAAAATTCGCCAAAAGCTATTTTATGGCGGCCATAATTGGATACCTTGGTTTCCTCCTGTCTATGCATATACCCACGGCGATAGCGATTGGCATAACGATATTTGTGCTGATAGTGCTTCTAGTTGCCACAAAGAGCGAGCATCCTCCCGCAGTTGGGATAGCTTTCGCATTCGTTATATACCGTGTGGGATTTTATGGCGTATTCGAAGTAATAGCGATATTAATAGCGATAATAGGCATAAGGATACTGCTCGAGGAATCTGTGTTTGCGATAAAAGACCTTGAAAAATTTGATGCGCAGATAATGCACGGGCTGAAGGGCAAGAACATGGAGAGGAGCAAGAATGGAAAATTTGTCAAAAATAAAAAAGGTAAAGGCGGAGATAAAAAGGGCTCCTGAGGATTTTCTGGTCCAGGAGATAACTGCAAATGGGACTATTCTATCGCTGGACAAGGCATACCTGCCAGGCGAGCTGGGCTTTTCAGAGCAGGAAAGCGGAAAATTCGTGGTGTTTATCCTTCAAAAAAGGGATTGGAATACCGCCCAGGCTCTGATCGGCTTGGCAAAAACGCTCGGACGCGGCAGGAAATCGGTCTCCTTTGCTGGCACCAAGGACAGGGTCTCGGTTTCTACGCAGCTATGCAGCGTTTTCGGGGCGGACCGGGCCAGAGTTGCTTCTGCAAGGCTAAAGGATATAAAGGTAAATGCGGCGTGGTATTCGGACTCGCAGGTCAGAATGGGCGACCTTTTGGGAAACAACTTCTCAATTAAGATACATGCAGAGATTGACGAGGATAAGCTTGGCGACCACATAAAAAGGGCCTGTGAAGAGCTTGACGGGATGTTCCCAAACTATTTTGGCGAGCAGAGGTTCGGCCAGAGAAAAAACAACGTTGAAGTTGGACTTTGCCTGCTGCGCGGCGACTTTGAAAGGGCCGCAATGACCTTTCTTACGGATACCTCAAACGAAATAAACCAAGACGCCGTGGCGGCAAGGAAGAGGCTGGCAGAACGTATGGACTTTGCAGAGGCAATGAATTATTTCCCAAGATATTTGAAGTACGAACGGATGGCGATAGATTATCTTTCAAAATTCCCCGGAAACTATGCCAATGCGCTAAGGAGACTGCCAAGACAGCTTCTGCTCATGTTTGCACACTCCGTGGAGAGCCAGATATTCAACGAAGAAATAGAGTATAGGATAAAAGAGCACAGGCTGAAGCTGGAAGACGAAGACATTGCAGTATTGGAGAATTTTTACGGTTTTCCAGACTATGAAGCCATAGTGCATGCCGAGGATGGAAGAGAAGTTGGCAAATACTTCGCCTGCGGCAACATAGTCGGCTACGATACGAAAAGGCTCACGGATTTCGAGTCGATGCGCCTTGACGAACTTGGAATAAAGCTTGAGGACTTTAAGCTCAAGAAGATGCCAGAGATAAACTGCAAGGGCACATTCCGCGTTTTCTTTTCGCCTTTCAAAGATTTCTCTTTTGAAAATGGCGCTATGCAATTTTCTTTGCCTGCAGGCTCTTATGCAACGACGATGGTAGATGAGTTCTTTGAAGTATAAGTCTTATGCGGACCATTAAACCATTGAGGTTGCGGTAGAAGGTTTATATAATTTTATTACGGATTAGAAACTATTGGTGGATTTTGATGAGAGAGAAGATTCAAACCGGGATAGATGGACTAGATTCCCTACTTGGAGGGGGAATACCAAAAAGGAACCAGATGCTGCTTGCAGGAGGTCCCGGTGCTGGAAAAACGCTAATATCTTTTGAATATATCTATAGAAATGCGTTGGCGGGTAAGAAATCTGCACTGTTTTCCATAGAGGAAACTTCTGAAATGATAATTGAAAACGCTAAGGAGGCGTTCTCGAATTTTAAGGACATTGACAAATTGATTGAGTCCAAAAAGCTCATAATTGAAGGTCTTGAAGAGGAAAGGCAGTATCTTGGCAATAACGATGAGAACCGGGGAGGTTATGCGTTCAACGAATGGCTTGGTGGCATATCTTCAATAATTGAAGCAGAAAAGATTGATACTGCGGCAATAGATTCGATATCGGCCTTGAAACTGCTTATAAAAGACCAATTAGATTACAGAAACCTATCAATAAATATGATTAACACTCTGAGGAAGCTTAACGCTACGACAATCATAACTGCAGAAATGAATTCTACGAATAGGATTGGGTTAATGTTTGAACCTGAATTTTTTATATATGATGGAATAATTATTCTTTACCTTTCTACGGCGTCAAATAATCGCAGGATAAAAAGCTTGGAAGTAATAAAAAACAGGGGATCTGGCAATAGCACCGCTACGGTGCCTTACGAGATAACAGAGGACGGGATAGTGCTCGAAAATCTCGATCTTGGTTAATGTGATTCGATGGAAAACTTCGATCCCTATTATCCAGTTGAATTTATTAAAACCGGCATACCCGGATTTGACAGGCTATGCGGTGGTGGGATACCGTTAGGTTCTCAGGTCCTTTTGTATGGAATGCCGGGCGCGGGAAAAACACTGTTTTGCATAGAACTGCTTTACCACAATGCAAAATTGGGTATACCCAGCGTATTTATATCCACTGAAGAACGTAGAGAGGACCTTGTCAGGAATTCCTTGGAGGTGTTCTCCAATTTTGAAGATTTGGATAGGTTTTTTCAAGACAAAATCATAAATGTTGAGTATTTGAGAGGAATAGATGCAATAAAGAGTAGGGAAGAATTCGAAGAAACGCTTTCTAAAATGGGTCAGATTATAAAATCCAACAAGGCAAAGATAGTGGTCCTCGATTCAGTAAGTAACTTGCGCTCTAGGTTTAGGAATGATAGGACATACACTAGATCTGTTGCATATATCTCGGAGTTTGGACGAAGCTTGAACATAACAGGGATTGCAACACTGGAAATGCTTGGTAAAGAAAGTAGCCAAAAGCTTGGCGGTTTATACACAACTTCGATGTTCGACGGCATAGTGAATTTGAACTTGAAAGACATTGGCGGTGAGTACCAATATGTGATAAACATACCGAAATTCAGGAGAACAGAACATAGCACAGTTACTGCACCGTATATGATAACTTCGAAAGGCTTCGACATACTCGTTGAGGGAAAAGGTAAACTTCAACAGCATTGATCCAAACTTTCAGGCTATGCCAAGTCTTAAACCTGTGCACATTTGGATTCGATAATCTAATAGTAGATTTATTAGATAGTAAAATCAGGAAGGCATGCTTACGGCCCCAGGATTGTCTGTCTTAAGAATTGGGACTGCCCGGAATCATGCACAGTTTTGCTGAAAAGGAGGAACCTGAGATATCTATATCTTTTTCGCGCCTTCAAGAAATTCAGTAAGTTTACCATAGGCCCTTTCAACCCACAGATTTAAAGAGATCGATCTGTTTATCATGCCATCCGTAGCTTATTCAAAAGTACCGTGCCATGCACTGTAATTTGCGTACATTATGCGCCGGGATTGGGATTTGAACCCAAACTTCCCGAAGGAAACCAGATCTCGAGTTTCGCCAAATTTTTCTGGCGCGTTACCAGTTTCCGCCATCCCGGCAGCGATTAAGGTAAACATTAATATATATGGCTATTAACTATATTCTGTTGCAATATTTTATAAATATTTGATGTAATTATTGATGTGAATATTTATATCGGATACCTGACTTAAGGTAAGGGATGTGCTAATGCAGAATAAATTCTTTGGAACGCGCTTTACCTTTAGATTGTTTACTGTGGCCCTATTTATATTGCTGGCTGTTGCTGGCTTTGGATTTTCGGCCTATCTTTTTGTGGTGTCCAAGAGCCTCTACATGTACATTATATCAACAATGTTCCTTGCTCTTTCTATAATTGCGGGTTTGTTCAATATTTCTGCTTCGATAATGTATTATAGGTCGTACTTCTATGGGAATTACCTTGAAAAAATAAAGCAGACACTCAAGCCCATGGAGTCGTTCCCCACGGTTGCCGTAGCAGTGCCGGTATACAATGAGAATCCAGATATGGTAAAAAAGACATTTGATGAGATACTGACCATGAACTATCCAAAGGACAAGATCAGGTTCTATCTTTTAGACGATTCCACAAAAGGGGATGTGATAAAGGAGCTCAGAAGCTACGCCCTTCGGAAAGGCGTAGTTTATATGCACAGGCGCAATAGGAAGGGGTATAAGGCTGGCGCCATGAATAAAATGCTGAAGACCTCAAAGGAGGAGTTCCTTGCGATATTTGACTATGATGAAAAATTGGTCAACAAAAACTTCCTTATGGATCTGCTTCCCTACTTCCAGGACGAAAAGCTGTCATATCTGCAAACTGAAAAGACCCATTCGAAGGGCAACCTGTTTTCAGACTCAGTTAAAATGTTTGACGCGTTCTTTTTCAAGTTTATAGAGCCTGCGAGGGCACTGAACAACACCGCGATATTTGCCGGCTCCTGCGGCATAATACGAATGCGGTACCTGAAGAAGATGGGTGGATTCCCTGAATACGTGATAGAGGATACGTTCTTCAGCTTCAAGTCAGACATTTCTGATTACAAGAGCATATATGTGCCAAAGGTGTATGCGCTTGGAAAACCCATAAAGACGTTTACTGAACTGGTCAAGCAGCAATGGAGGTACAACTACGGTGATACCCAGTTCCTGAAATATTTCTTCAAAAACAACAAGTACTTTAACAAGGACAGGAGCACTTCAGTTCAAAAGATGGATTACCTCGTGCATGGGCTTGGGCTCAACTACCTTTCAGTGGTATTGATAATGTTCACAGTCATATCAATACTCATAGTCTTCTCCGCTGCCCCGTTTGTGAATCTTACCGTGCAGCAGCTTTTAAGCGGCAAATACTTGGGATTGGATCTTGAGATATTCGGGTCGCTTGCATTCCTATTGTCATTTCTGGTACCGGTCATACTAACCAAGATATACTTCAATTCCATTACAAAAGGGTTCATGCTTTTTGCCCTCAATTTTGCTCTTGCATTTGTCAGGACAAAGGCGGCGATTGCAGCTGTGCTCAAAAAGAGCCCTGCTATACACTGGAATAGGAACAATGCCAGCACAAACCTAAGGGGGCTGAAGAAACTGCTGTTCTCAATAATGAACACGAAAATCGAGGTCATGTTTTCTGGGCTGATATTTACGCTTAGCCTGTTCGCAGTTATGAACAACCATTTTACCGGAGGGCTCTGGCTCCTGCTTTACGGGTTTATGTACCTGTTTACTACGATATTTCTTTACAAATACGGATGAATTAATGATATACTACAAGGAGCACTTAATTGACGAAGGCGTTATAATAGCTATATGCGATGAAAACCTCATAGATAAGGTCTTGGAGGATGGAGATCTGTTCATGGACATATCCTCTTATTCTGATTTCTACAAGGGAGAGCTTATAGATCCCAATGCAGACCTCAAACTGGACCTAAGGGAATTTAACTCTGCCAATGTGGTTGGTAGCGAGTCTGTGGCCTTCGCGATAAAAAACTTCCTTATTAGCAAGGATAACGTGAAGATGGTCGGAAAAGTCCCATACGCGCATTCGTACAAGGTCAAAAAGGTGTAATTACCTGCTTTATTGGCCATTGCCGGTAAGCTCGAGTATCGCCTGGGCGATATCACCGTTGCTTTTCTCCAACGCCTCCCTCGCTTTGTCCGCGTCGCCTATGCCGGACTTTTCCATTACCAATTTGATGTCATCCTCGTTTATTTCGGCAGGCTGGGCAGCTTTGTCGCTTTCTGATACCTCGCCGGAAATTTGAAATGTCACAATTCCCTGGGTCTCGACTTTCATTACCTGCGGATTGCTTATCAATATCAGTTTGTCTGGGCACTCTATGGTCACAGAGTTGGCATTTATATCGGTAGATTTCATCCCCATTTTTGCCATCATGCTCTTGAGTGTTCTTGGATCTATGTTTGGCATCATGCAATCACATATTATTTTTTATAAGCAAATAAAGTTAATTCCTTCCTATTGTGAGGTAGCTTCTTTATTTTTATTTCATTGGCTATGTCTTCCATGCTCTTTTTTGCATATGAAATCGTTCCTGCGGTGTCTATCATGGCAAATTTTAGCGTAGTTATGATTATGCCTTCTGGATCAATTGCTCTGGAAAATTTTTTTGCCACTTCGATACTGTATTTGGGCTTTACATTTATGTCTATTGCTAGCAATCCGGGGCGCAAAATTTTCAAGTATGCTATGTACTTTTCCGCTTCTTCGGCAGGGGCCTTTATCTGGACGATGTCATACAATTTCAATAAATCCGCAATAGTCTGGATTTGAAGGATTTCGATATTTGATACTGACAGGTTTTTGCGGTGTACCTCACCCATGCCAGTGCCGATAATGGTGTTCTGGTCAGGTCCTGTGCTTTCCTTGTCCATCCCGCTTATGACAAGGACCTTGAACTTTTCACAAAGCTTTTCATAGTTCATCAGGGCGTTGTCTATGGCGATTACCTTTATCCCTTTTGAAGCCAAGTAATAGCTCCAGCCTCCGGGAGCTGCGCCTATGTCTATCGCCACCTTTATTTTGCTTGGATCCACCTTAAAATAGTTGAATGCCTCTGCAATTTTGAAAGATGCGCGGTTCAACCCTATGTCTTTGTCGTCCACGTTTGAGGGTCTGAACCAGTCTATTATTTTTGGTCTTTCGGATTCCCCTGCCGTGCTTTTTCCGATAAATATTCTATCCTCTAAAAAAACAATGAATATTGCTATTTCTGGTTTTTTTAAATCTGCAATGAATCCCATCCGCTCCATTTCGGTGCCGACTGCTACTTCTATGTCCTTGGCCCTTTCTGCCAACTTGAATCCGTATTTTTTTACGTAGATTTTGAACCTTTTGCTTTTATCCACTGCCTCTGATACGGATTTGGCTACATCTGCAAAGTTCTTGCTAAACGCGATTGCTTTATCTATTTTGACCACAAAATCAAAAAATTCGAAATCTTCGGGAACCAAATCCGGGCCTGTCTTTGGGCTGCCTTTTGAGTTTACTAGGAAAACCTCATGGTCATAGATGCGTTCTATGCTGTCGGTGTCAATCAGCGCAGATTTGCGTAATTCATCTATGGCGGACTTGAAAAACCGTTTGTCGCATATTGCTAGATATTGCGCCAGACCAACCACTTTTCAGTAGGACCTCCCATCCATTGATTGTAGGTACTCCTTTATTTTTCTGGCTGACTCTTCTGGCGTATACCTTCCCGTATCTATGGTAAGGCTTTTTACAAAGCTAATGGCTGATTTGAGATCGTTTTTTGATGTCAATTCCTTAAATTCACTGGTATCCTTTATTTTGGAGTACTTGCTGCGGCTGCGGCCTTTTATCCTTTCCAGAAGCTTTTTGTCGCTGCAGTGCAGCCTTACAAAAACCATCTCGCCATCATAGCTTTCTATAATCCGCATGAGCTTCCGGATATATTTGTCATCATAGTCTTTGCGGTATACCAATGTGAATATTGTATTGATACCGTCTTTGGCTGCGCTTTCAAGCATTTCGTATCTAAACTTTATGACAAGCCTGTTGAATGTCTTGCTGCCGAACTCGAATATGCTTTTTACGAATTCTATAGAAAGGTGGTTATGAAAAAGCTTGTAGCCGGTCAGGCTTGCGAGTTCGGACGCAACGGTCAGCTTCCCGACGCCAGGCGGGCCGTATATTAACACCAGTTTCATAAACACCACAAAAATTGCTGACCGGTATTTAATTTGTATGTTTAGTGGACCCAGCGGGATTCGCACCCGCGGCCTTCCGCTTGCAAAGCGGACGCTCTACTCCTGAGCCATGGGCCCATCGCTATTTTTTATTGTGCTTTTTCTTTGGTTGCCTGGCTTTTTGACGGGCCAATTTTTTGGGCAGGGGTTTCTTTTTCTTGATAGATGCCTTTTTTGGTGCGGGCTTCTTAGTTATCCTGATTCCGGTCTTGCCCTTCACCGCCTTTACGCTTCTTTGCACCTTGCTTGACGAGTTTACAGAAGTCAGGCGCTCTATGGTCTCGAGCTCTTTTGGGCTTATGGTTTCCTTGTCAAGCTCGCTAAGTATATTGTCAGCGACGTTGCTATTTATTGTCTCCGAATCCTTTGATGGATTCGACAGGAATGCATTCTCCATAGTGTTCTTCTTCAGCAGCGTGTCGAGGTCCTTCAGCATTTTTATTTCCTCAATCTCCTTGCGTATTTTTTTAGGGTCCTTTTTTGATG
>JAMCZL010000049.1 GCA_023485745.1 Candidatus Martarchaeota archaeon
GAGCGGCCAAATATTCAAAAGCGTACCATATCACGTTACCAAAGATGGCTACATAGACATAGAGGAGGCAAGGAGCCTGGCCAAGGCAAACAAGCCCAGGCTCATATGGATAGGCGCCTCTGCTTATCCAAGGGCCCTGCCCCTAAAGGAGTTCTCCGAAATAGCCGATTCTGTCGGAGCTTACCTTGTAGCAGACATATCCCACATAGCAGGTCTTGTAGTTGCCGGCCTGCATGAGGGCCCTGCAGACTACGCGCACATAATAATGACAACAACCCAAAAGACCATGCGCGGTCCTCGTGGAGCCGTTATAATGGTGACAAACAGGGGACTGAAGAAGGATCCAGAGCTGGCCGACAAAATAGACAAGACAATATTTCCCGGCCTGCAGGGAGGACCGCACGACCATACAACCGCGGCCATGGCGGTTGCATTCAAGGAAGCAATGTCGCAGGAGTTCAAAGACTACGCAAAGCAGATGCTACTGAATTCAAAGGCCCTTGCAGAGGCGATGAAAAAGCGCGGGTTCAAGCTTGTAACCGACGGCACTGACAACCACATGATCCTGGTGGACCTTACCAATTACGGGAAGGGTTTCGGGGTATTTGCCCAGGATGCACTGGACAGCGTAGGCATAACGGTTAACAAGAACACAATACCAAAAGATCCTTCATCGCCATTTTATCCAAGCGGAATACGCATGGGCACCCCTGCCGTGACAACAAGGGGCATGAAGGAGGCAGAAATGGCTGAGATAGCCGAGCTGATAGGCCTGTGCATAGCTGAGGTAAAAGACTCGACATTGCCGGAAAAGAAGGACGAAAGGCAGGAATACCTGAAAAACTTCAAGAAGCGCTTGGAAGAAAATAAAGGGCTTAAAAACGTAAGGGAAAAAGTAATGGCCCTCTGCGAAAGGTTTCCGCTCTATCAAGGGCTAGAATACTAATCAAAAACCAACAAAAATAGGAATAAGAAAAAGAAAAAAGTGCTGCAAAATTACAGCCTGTATCCAATCATTGCTCCTACCAAGGACAGTATGAAACCGCCTATCGCAAGAACCATGTATCCCGTTCCTGTGGTCATAGCCACAAATGTAACGCCCGTTATCACGGCCAGGTCAAGGCCCAGGTTCTTGGTGTGCTCTCCAGATATTATCGCTGGCTCAGATAGGTAGGTGAAGCTAAATATGAAAAGCCCAATTGCAGATACTACTGCAACTCCTGCAAACAAGGGCAGCCAGAAGGCTCCCGAGCCAGTAAATACTACGCTAACAGGCATCACGTCAGCCACTATCATGTAGGCAAGTATCAGGTAAAAAATACTGCCTATGAACTCGAGTCCGAATACTCTAGCATCGGTTTGTCCTTTTGACATCATGGAATGTTTTGCCATTTTACCACATTTATATACTCAATTACAAGCCTTTTAAACCTTTGCCTATACTTTGTAAAGAAGCCAAATTCTATGCAACTATTTCTTCAAGGCTCTGTGCTTCTGCGCTATGCGGATTTCGGCACCCAGCCTGCCAAGCTGCTTGTCCGACATATCTACGAATGACATGTATTTGGTAATGGACGGGTGCACCTTTTCAACCATCCTGAAGGATTCCTGCATTAGCTTCCTGTAGTCAGGATGGCCGCTTGGGGTGGTCCTAAGCTCCACCATGTGGTAAAGCTCCCTGGCATTCATCCTGTAATACCATCTGGTCTTGAAGCCGAATGTTACAACGTACTGCGCCTGCCATGGCATCCTTTCCCTAAGCTTTCCATACAAATCTACGACCTCGGACATTTTCGACTTGTAATCATCGGTTATGCCTATGCTCGCATACTCCTTCCTGGTGTCATACCCATAATCAACGGTAAAGTTTTGCCTTTCCTGCGTCCCTATCCTGTGCCTCTGAAGGTCCCTGTAAATCCCTATCCTGCCTATGAAGTCAAACAGGTATTCCACATTTTCAAATGCCCTGCCTGGCCTATGCCTCCTGTTTCCCCTGAGCCCTACATATTTGGATATTAGCGCATTGCGTTGTTCCGCAGGCATGGCTTCAGCCGCCGCCTGCGCTTCATGCATGGAAATGCGTCTTCCGTACCTGTAAAGCACTGCTGCGGCAACCTCAACGGCCGCATGCTTGTCCGGATCCTTGCTTTCCATTCCGGTATACTCAACAAGCTCTGATACGCCATTCTCCACTTTGCCTTGCACTCCTGCAGCTCCCACACTTTCAAGTGCTGCACTATCCCTATTGTGCAGGAACGAAACGAACTCCTCCCCATGCCTGTCACGCACCCTTCTTACCAAAGATGGCACAACCTTGTAAAGCTCCTCGTAAAGCCTGTTGCCAACGTGCCTGGCCTCTGAAAGCTCTGAAGACAGAAGCCGTATCTCAAGCGCCTCATACGCCCTCGCATTAGCGCTTATGCCTACATGAGTCAGGGTTGCCATGGGCAAATAGTCTCGCATAAGGTCAAGCGCGTTTGCCCTGACAGAATTTTCATAGGCCTTGACAAGATCCTTTTCTGAGATCCCAAGGCTCTCTTCGGCTTTGCCGTCAAGTTCGGCTACGCCTATAGACGCATCCCCTACCCTAAACTTCTGCTCCTCTATAGGGTTTATTTCGCCTATATACTTGACCATCTTATCCATGTGCCTGGAATAGGAATCAAAAAGCCCATTCATAAGTTCAATGTACCGGTCCGCAAATCTCGAATCCATAATGTCTTTGTCCCTATAGAACATGTAGCTTCCGTCTGAAAGTTTTTTGTCAAAAGAGACATACCTGGTAGATTTCTCTATATAAGATGCGAACCTGCCATCCTCAACAACCTTTGCAAGAAGGTTCGAGATGAATTCGCATGACACCGGAAGACCCCCGGCCATCTCCTGTATCGAGTCGTCTCCGTAGTCCACCAGCCACGACTCGAAGAACTCACGCCCGCGATTGGCGTTCGGAAGGAACTCCTTGAGGAGAAGCTCGCGGCCTGTGAACGATGTCCTGCTATACCTGGAAAGAAGGGCCCCGGACTGTTCTGGTGTAAAGGAATCTCCAAGCCTCCAGGCAAATATGTTGTCATCAGTGTTCGTGACAAATTTGGCTAGCCTGGCGTTGTCTTCATCAGAATGCTCGCCGACAACGATCCCCGGGTCGCCATCATAAAATCTTAGAAAGGTTCTTACGGGCATAGCGCATCTGATATATTTGGAGGTGCAGTTTTAATTGTTTTGCCTGCTCCTATGGTTTAGATTCAAACGCAATCTTAGAGTACCCAAAAGTTTTCAGGCGATTCTCTATATCCGAATAAGATTTGCCGCACAGAGTCCCTCCGGCAAGAAACTCCTCCTGCGTGACATCTGCAAGACAAAACTCTGGAATCTCAAAGGACTGCATGCCGCTTTCATTCTCAAATTCGAAGTCTACAAGAACAAGTCCTTCCAAGCCGCCAGAGAAAACGTCTATCTCTGCCCGCATGCCCCTATACGGGTAGGAATACCTAATTTTCTGCACTCTTTTGCCTTCTAATGAAGCAAATTCGTCATATTCTTCCTTAGTAAGCTGAATCGTCTGCTCAAGCTGCTTCGAAGAGTCCCTGCCTGCGACAGGTTCTTTTTTGGTTATTTCGTATCTGTTTCCGGCTCTCCTTATCCTGATGTGCGGATGGTCTGAAGATTTGGGTATGTAAATGTCCAGCATCTCTTCATGATTGCACTCTTTTAGCCCTTCAGGCATATGCCTTATCAGGAAAGTCCTTTCCAGTTCAATAGAGTCCACCATAATAAAACGTTAGACCCGCAAACCTATTTGAAGCTATGTAAATTGCCTGTGCAGCACTATTTGATCTGATCGCAGCTAAAGGAATCAAGAATAATAAGATAACTTTCTTATTATATCAAAAATGATAAAGGTATTCAGAATCTGATAAACTATGGCTGCGAAGCCGGTACCTTGGTGAATGAAAATGGAACAAGAGATAAGATTAATAGTGAATGACTTCAAAGATGTAAAAAATCGTATTGTAGGCGCAGGCGCCGTCCTTGAATCTTCCAAAACACAATACGATACATACTACGGCAGCATCAGAGCAATTAAAGCCATAAAAAAGTCATTCATTCTTAGGATAAGGAAATCCGGAAGCTCCAATATCCTGACATTCAAGGGCGCAACTGGAAAAGAGGGATATTACGAAGAATACGAAACTAGGGTTGCGGATGGAAAAAGCGCTGCAAAAATAATTGAGAAGTCCGGCTTCGAGAAGGTAATCTTTGTAAAAAAGCACAGGCAGCTATACAGATATAAGAACAGCACAATAAACTTGGATTCTGTAGAGGGGCTCGGAAATTTTGTCGAAATAGAAATAATTTCTGAAAAGAACGCAGACAAAAGACTAAATTCGATAATCAAGGAATTGGGGCTGGAAGGGTACAAAAGCATAAGGAAGGGCTATGTCTCTTTGTTGCTTGAGAAAAACGGGTCCAAATACCATAAATACATAAAAGAGTAATAAAACTCCGATTTATCTAAATCCGTCAAAATTTTTAGTTGCTTAATACATTTTAGACACGATTTTGCAGCATGCGCCAGGGTAGGGATTTGAACCCTAAAGCCCTTACGGGCACCGGTTTGCCTGTTTCGCATCACTGATCAGCTCTTGAGCCGAAAACTCAAGACCGGCGCATTACCGGATTCTGCCACCCTGGCACCTGAATATTTTAAACCGCAAAAATTTATAACGATTCACAATTTATTGCTTGCTGCAAAGCATTGCTAACAATACGCCAATGGCGTGTTCGTGTTAGGGCATTAACTTATAGCAAGGTATAAGATTGTTTACACACATAAAAGAAACGCAAAATGCGCAGGCAGCGCTTTATAAATAGCCAATCCTTCGAAATCCTGTTAAATCTGCATCTGCAATGCGCAGACCCTATTTGTCGATGTAAAAATTGGTGGTTGAAATGAATAATAATCCTGTGGTAGTGGATACTATAAAAAAATTTGGAATGGGATTAAAATCCAAAATAAAATTCTTGTTTAAGGTTCTATCTGTGCCTGACCGCGGCAGGCGCAAAGCGCCAGCATTCTACATTGGCGAAAAGAAAAGGCGCCTATGCAGGGTCCGCGGCATTTCAGCTGCCTTGTCCGGCAAGCTGATGGTGGCAAAGGAAATGCGCAAAACCGTCTGGCGGCGCTCGCGCGGGAAACTTTCCATATTTCCTGCAAAGGAGCCCAATCCGCACATAATAATAGCGGGCGCATCCGGCTTCGGGAAGAGCACGCTTCTCAAAAGCGTACTCCGCGAAATAAGCAGCAATGGCCTTCCGGCTCTGCTCTTCGATCCCCAAAATGAGCACGAGCCACTTGTAGGCGAGATAGGCGGCAAAATATACAATGCAAGGTTCAATTCAATAAACCTGCTGGCTCTGGATGGCCTTTCAATACGGGAGAGGATCGCGGAACTCTCAGACACACTATGCGAAGTGTATTCCCTTGGCCAGATACAAAGGGCAAAGCTGTCAAAGTGCCTCTGGTACTGCTATATGAACAGGGGCGCCATGGGCATGGATCAGCGCATACTAGAAGCCGAACCATCGTTGAAAGACCTGCAGCACGAGCTTTCGGTATTCATAAAAAATTCAAAAAGCGCAGCAGAGCGCAACAGCCTTATACCAATACTCGACAGGGTCCGCCTGCTTGCCACTCCAGAGCCCAGGCAGTGCCTGAAAATAAGCGACATAAGGTCAGGAATAAACTCTATTTCATTCGCTTCTATCGGCACCAGGGAGGAACGCCTTATATACATAACCGAGATCTCGAAAAGGCTTTACTACCTAATGCACACTTCCGAGGTAGTGCATAGCCCAAAGTTCTACATAGTAATAGACGAGGCGCAAGCCATAATGGGCGAGTCCGGAAAGAATAGCGGCATGATATCGAGCATCATAGAGGAGGGCAGAAAGTACGGCTTCGGCACGATAATGGTAGTGCACGGACTGTCGCAGTTGGACAAGGCAATTCCGGCAAATGCCTCCACTATAATAGCGTTCCACAGCGCTGAGCCCACCGAACTTGCCTATATCTCGAGACTGCTTTCCGGAGGAGACGCGGAATTAGCAAGGCATCTTGGATACAAGATATCAACTCTAAAAATAAACAGGGCCATTATCAAGACCAGTTCGAACGAAATAAGCGAGTTTGAGCTGAGCCCAAGGAGGATTAGAGGGCATCAGTATCACATGCAAGAGTCAAGTTCAATAGGAAAGGTGGCAGAGTCGTTGAAATATCCTATAAAGGAAAGCGAGCTTGCCCTTCTAGAAAGCTCAAGCGCAGAAACTGCGCCTAAGACCGGCAGCGCAATAGACTGCTACTACGGCTTCGGGGCAAAGTGGTTCATGCTCCGGAAAAATCCGAGCATAGAGCATCAGGTATGTGTGCGCCAAATATCAAAGATTCTGTCGGCAGATGGCATAGCAAACAGGATAATCGGCGGTCCTCTGCGCCCGGATCTGGCAGCATCAATGTCGGGTGTGCGCATAGCAATAGAATACGAAACCGGAAAAAAGGGATTTCTTGAATCAAGGGCGATGGTGCTTTCCAGGCTCCTCAAATACGACATGGTTGCAGTTGTAGTAAACGATTCTGCAGAAGCGCGCTACAAGCGCATAAGCAGCAAAAAAATAATCGTGCTGCCTGCGAGCAGGATGGCCGAACTGCCCGGCATACTAGCAAAAGCATGCGGACATACGCAACAATCCAAATCCCCCCGCAAGGAATAAAAATACATCAATCAATCTACTATCATGCAGAAACAGGACAGACTTGACAATTACGCATCAGACCCTGATATAGTAAAAGACCTGGTTTCTGGAAAAAGGAAACCCCGTGATTTGTATGCTACGCTGCAGGACAAGTCCAGAGCCGCACGCATATTGCGCATGTATTTGGAGTCCTCAACAGGCTCAAAGCTGGAACATATAGGCTCGGCCA
>JAMCZL010000019.1 GCA_023485745.1 Candidatus Martarchaeota archaeon
AAATGCTTAAAAGCATTTGTTTCGTTATAATTATCAAAAATGATAATTGACATTGAATACTATTAGGGCTGCTATGGTATGAGGTCAGAAGAATTTATCCATGAAATGCGAACGCTTGGGCTCGGAGTTTTTACCAGCATAGATGCCATGAAGGTGCTTGGAAGCAGCAGGGAGTATGCCAACCTGTTTTTGCACCGCCTGGCAAGGAGAAATCTGATAAGGCACATAGGCAGGACGCTTTATGCCCTGGAAGGCGCAGGCAGGCTTGAAATTGCAAATTCTCTTGCGCCTAACGGATATGTGAGCGGTCTCGCCGCGCTGTTTTACTACGGCATGATAAACCAGGATCCGTTGGGAATAGACATAGTGAACACAAAAAAGAGCCTCAGCAGATCTGTCATGTACGGGCGCAGCAAGATAAGCGTCAAAATAATAAAGGTGAGCAAAAAACGCTTCTTTGGCTACAAAAAGGAAATTGGCAATATAGGCTATTTCCTGATTGCAGAGCCGGAAAAGGCCATCATAGATACGCTATACCTATACAAGGACAGGCTTGCGTCATATTGCAAGGACGCTCTTGACAGCGGCAAAGGGTCCATAAGCAGTGAAAGGCTCATCGGATACGCACGAAGAGCCGGCTCGGCTTCACTGCTAAAGATGCTTGCAAAAATAGGGGTTGATCCAAATGCTTAGCGCAGATGAGCTTGAAGGATATATTGAAAAAACAGGCATGCAAAACTTATGGCAGGTTGAGAGGGACTATCTCCAGCACATCATCTTGAGGGCCATTTATTCAAAGGTTTCTGATGGGCTGGTATTCAAGGGAGGCACTGCACTGCAGAAATTCGGGATTGTCAATAGGTTTAGCATAGACCTTGACTTTACCTCATCACTGAGCAACGATAAGCTCTTGGCACTAGCGGCTCATGTAAGCGGGTTCTTGGGCGATTTGGGGATAAGAAACGTCTATAGCCACAAAGGCCTCGGCGCAGAGCGCGGAAAAAGCGCTGAGGTGACTTTTGAGATTGAAGGGCCTAATTTTGCTGCAAGCAGATCGGAAAAAGCCAAAGCCAAGATCAAATTGCAGATAAGCAGGAGAGAAGCTGTGCTGCTCGGGCAGAAAGCCGAATCGGTAAACCCTATCTACAGGGACATTCCTCCTTATGTGGTTGCAGCAATGCACATGGAGGAGATTGCAGCCGAGAAGGTAAGGGCAATAATGACAAGGGACAAGCCGAGGGACGTTTACGACCTGTCCGTGCTGGTTAAAAAGGGCTACAGCCTGCTCGAATTCCTAGTCAGGAAAAAGCTCGAAAACTATGAAGCATTCAGCATTGAGGGCTTCGAGAAGGCCATGGACAAAAAAAGCCGATTGTGGGACAGCGAGCTGAAAAACCTGCTTTATTACAACCAAGGGATAAAAACCGATCTTCCAAAATTCGAAGACGCAAAATCCTCAATTCTTGGTTTCTTTAAAGACAATATAAGCCTTACTGCAGAATTTGACCTGGCAGGGCAGTGGCTGCATAACGATAGAGGCAAAACGGTAATGGCCGAAAGCCTTGCAGCCCTGAACGACAACGTGAAAATAGAAGGCGTGCACGTATATCCGCCTTTTGATGCCAGGATAATTGCATTCTTTTATGCCAAATACGAGGGCATGCATATGGAAGTGTACGAAAGCGGAAATCCGCTAATGGAACTGCCGGGCGCAATTGCCTTTCCGCAATCAACCGAATCCCTGGGGCTTCGCAATGTTCATGTTAAAAAAGGCGCCGACGTTTATTTTCAGCTTTTCATGGAAAATAAAGGCGTCAAACCCGAAGGCATTGCTTACGCGTCCGTGGTTTTGGAAAGCATAAGATGACGAAGCGCGCATATCAAAAAATAAGGATCGCAATCAGCCTCTCCGCACAAGGCATATAAATTTAATCTTCGGATTACAAAACATGGCAGACGAAAGCGTGGTTGTTGAGCACGGTACTACCACAAGCATAACGCTTAACAGGCCAGACATCCACAACGCGATAAACTTCGAGGTCCTCACCGGCCTCAGGGACGCCTTCGCATCGCTGCAAAAGGACAACTCGTGCAGGTCCATACTGCTGAAAGGCTCAGGCAAATCCTTCTGCTCTGGCAGCGACGTCAGGTACCTCAACGCGTTCAAAAACTCCGGCGAGGCCGCGGAGTTCTTCGACATGATGTACATAGTCTACCATTATATCGAAAGCATAGACAAGCCCGTGATAGCTGAAATCCACGGCAGCTGCATGGGCGCGGGGCTAGAGCTGGCTGCCGTATGCGACATACGTATAGCCTCGAACGATGCCTCATTCGCAATGCCGGAGGTAAAGCTTGGCATAACTCCGAGCGGGGGAGCCACATACCGGCTGCCTACGGTAATAGGGCAGACCGCCGCAAGGTACATGGTGCTTACAGGGGAAACCATAAATGCAGACGAAGCGTTTAGGATCGGTCTGCTCAGCAAGGTCGTGGATCCTGCAAAGCTGGATGAGGAGGTGCGCAGGATTGCCGACGCAATAAATGCAAATTCGCGCACTGCCGTGGGCAACGCAAAGCTCGCAATGACCGAGAACCAGAAGTTCGAAAGGAGGATGGAAAGGGAAAAGTACATACAGTCTTTCATAGACACTGACGGGAAGGAAGGCACCGACGCCTTCATAAACCACAGGAAGCCGGAATTCAAGAGCTGAAAGCCGCTTGCGCAAATTTCATAATCCATGCACAATAAAGAGCAACAAATAAATATCTGGAAATGGCATTTAGCTGCTGTGTTTGCGTGGATGCAGAAAGCATATTTAAAAGGAACGGCAGAGTCAAGCACCTTTCGCTCTTTGACCCGGACAAAAATTTGCCTTCTAGAGCCGCCGCCATCGCATTTAAGATGGAAAAGGAAGGCACTGACGGCATACTGATTGGAGGATCCGACTCCCTGCATAGCGAAATAATAAGAAAGACTGTAGCTTCTGTCAAGCGCAGGGTCAAACTTCCAGTAATACAAATAATAAGGGATTCCAGCGAAATAACAAAGTATGCCGACGCGGTGCTGGTGCCTTTGGTGCTCAATTCATATGATTCAAGCTATTGCATAGGCATAGCCATGGGCGCCATACACGTGCTTAAGGCACTGGAAGTGCCGTGCATACCGATAGGCTACATACTTATAGGCTCTCCAAGCACTGCCTCTTTTGTGACAAAATCAATTCCGGTTCCAACAACAAGACCGAAGGTGATAAGGCAGCTTGCCATAGGCGCGGAGGGCATGGGGCTAAAAGCCCTATACCTAGAGGGCGGATCCAGGTCGTCAAAGCCAGTGCCGCCGGCTTTTATAGAGGAAGCCGCCCAAAGCACAAAATTCCCAATAATAGTCGGGGGCGGAATAAGGGACAACAGGAGCGTAATGGCTGCGGTAAGGGCAGGAGCAGACATAATAGTCACCGGCTCTATAATAGAAGAAACTGGCACAATAAGGGGGTTATTCAATGGCGCAGAGAGATAAGCAAAGCTTTCTGATAAGCTTCGAAGGTATAGGCGCAGCGGGTAAAAGCCTGCAAGTGGACCTTCTCAGAAAGGATCCTGACCTTCAAAAGCGCATGTCCATAAAAGTGGCAAAAGGCGTCAGCAGGCAGAGCATGCAGGAATCGCTCTGGTCGTTCAGGAACAGGGAAACCGAGCGCCTGTGGGTTACCGTGCTTCCAAAGGTACACCCAGGCACCGACATGCTGATGTTCATTGCAGCGATGAACGAGAACTGCCTTACGATGAAGGACGAGCTGGCTTCAGAGCAGGATGGAAAATTAAAGGTCATAATATTCGACAGGTATATAGACACAGCTTTGACCCATGCGGTCGCCAGGGCCACGCTTGCAGGGGAGCATGAGGACGGCCCAGCAATAAAAAGCCTATTCAGCACGTTCTTCGCGCTGAAAGGATACATAGAATGGCCCGACCTTACCATTGTAATAGACACCCCAATCGAAGTGGCTGAGGGCCGTGCCATGAAGAGGGAGAATCACGGCTATTCAGAAACCGACAGGAAGGGCTTCAGCATAATATCAGGGGCGTACAGGAAGCTTGCAAGCTACGAACCAGGCCGAGTGCACTTTATAGACGGCAGGAACAGCCCGGAAGAAATCCTGTCCGAGATAAAGAAGCTCATAACGGAGAAGACTGGTGCACAATGGAAAAAAGATACGACTGCGTAATAGTTGGAGGAAGCATCACAGGTCTTACCGCAGCGAGAGAGCTTTCCAAAAAGGCCAGCGTGCTGCTTGTAGAATCCAACCCCAAGATAGGGACGCCGTTCAGGTGCTCGGGCTTTATAAACGCCCCAGCGTTTGAAGAATTTGCCCTTGCCAAGGCGCAGATTCAAAACAGCATATCGCAGCTTGAGGTAGTGCACGGCAGTAGCAGCCTGACGTTTGCAAGCAAAAAGCCTTCCGGCTTTGTCACCGAAAGGCCTGCGCTCGAGAGGTCTCTGCTCGGTGAGGTCGAGCCCTACATTGACATAATCACAGGCGACAAGGTTATTGATATAAAAAGCGGCACCGTAAGCATGCACGCGTCTGGAAATGTCTCGGCCGGCTGCCTAATAGGTGCGGACGGCACCAATTCGCTGGTGCGCCGGAGCATTGGCATAGCCGATCCTGAAAAGGTCACGGCCGTGCAGTTCGAACTTCCGGGCAGATTTGAACGCGACAGGGCCGCAATATATGTCGGAGAGGAATTCATGCCGTTCCACTTGTGGGTCATACCTGTGAATGAATCCCTTGCGAGGATAGGCATAGGCACGGCGGGAGATGTGAGGGCCGGCATGCAAAGGCTTCTGGAGCTGGTAAAGAAATACAGGATAGCAGACTACTCTAAATATAAAGAAGCAAGGTTCATGGTCAACACTCTTCCTTCAAGCCCTGTGTCAAGCACCGGCAAAGGAAGCACGATGCTTGCCGGAATGTCCGGCAGCATAATAAAGCCCCTCAGCCTTGGCGGCATATATTTCGGTATGCTTTCAGCAAGCATGGCCGCGCGCAGTTTAATCGATGGCACTCTTGCCCCGGGATATGAGCGCAAGCTTGAGACCGCAGGAATACTCGCGCGCGTATATGACGAGTTTGCGCTGCTGAAGAGATGGTCGAGCCTGACGGATGCAAAGCTGTGCAATGCGTTCAGCAGGGCAGAGGCAGAATCAGGCCGTGAAATCCCAATGCCTTCAGGCGGAGCGCAACAAACCTCAGGCATAACAGGAATTATAAAATTCCTTATTGTCAATTCTGCAGTAGGTGGTTGAAACGGGCACTAGGGCAATGAATGACAAGATAAAAGAGTATGCAAAGAAATACGTAGACGGCCAGGTCGTGACCATACTGCCAGTAATCAACGAAAAAATGGCAGTTGTAAACAGGCAGTACCGTAAAACTACCGGATCGTGGATGTACGAGCTCCCTTCGGGCAAGATAGAGCCCAATGAGAGCCCCCGCCGCGCTGCCCTAAGGGAGCTTGAGGAGGAAACAGGCTACAGCGCAGGCAGAATGAAGCTGCTTTTTTCAGCATACCTCGTGTCAGGGATAAACACAAGGAAAAGCTACTTCTACCTTGCGACAAACCTGAAAAAGGGCACGCCAATGAGAGAACCTGACGAACTCATAAAGACCAAGGCCATGCCCCTTGGCAGGCTATTCGGAATGGTAAAAAAAGGCACGATCGCTGACAGCAAGAGCGTAGCCGGCATTCTCTACTACAAGAGCTTCGTACAGGGCAGGCCTAATAAAAGTGCTTGACCTTAGGGTCAAGAAGGTCTGAGTAGGCCCTATAATCCTTGACGAATCCAACCACTACGCTGCACGAGTCTCCGAACGCCTTGGCAAGGGCATCCTTTTCCTTCCTGCACATTTCATAGGCCTTTTCCCTTGACTCCTTGCCCTCCTTCCTGAGCATGCTCGGCTTTTTGATGGCTCCTGATTCAACAAGAGCACTTTCGAAGATAAAAAGGTTCAACTCCGGCCCATCTGCATGCGTCTCCCTCCAGGCTGCAGAGCCGTGCCGATCTGACAAAGCAAGCTCTCCTACGACATACTCCTTTCCTGATTTCTCAGCAACAATCTCGTATACTGTTTCCTTTGACCTTACAAACTCGAAGCCAAAGGGCGAGTCTTCGCTGCGCTTCCTTGTGACAGCGCCAGGCACATCCCTCTGTGACAAATAAATCTTGTCGTACTTAGGATCAAGCGCTTCATTGAGCGTTGCTATTGCGATTTCAGATGCCGGCTCTATAAACTTATCCAATGCTGCCGATTTTTGTTTTTCCATAACTTATCACCTGTTGCGCAATGCAGCAAAGACGCCACATAGCTCTGTTAACCTGCCCGTATTCGCCGAGCAGTTTAAGGCAAACGCCTTTTCTCACCGCGTCTTCTTTGCACCAATATACAATTATGCAAATAACCGATATTAATATTTTTGCTGCGCTTAGAAATATCAAAGCAGGCGCGTTCATGTTCGACTATGAGTACTTTGGCACCGGCACGTTTTCCATATCTGAAAACATGGCGCTAGAAGAGCTTCTGCTTGACGAATCCGCCAGAAGGAAGGTCGCCACGATACGGTTCTGGAACGTTGAGAAAGACGCCGCCGTCATAGGCTATGGGGAATCAAAGTCAAACATAAAACGCGAGGACGGCAGCTTCGACATAGCAAGGAGGATCACAGGAGGCTCCCATGTCCAATTCGACAGCAACTGCCTTGCGTACACGTTTACAGTTCCACGGGACGGCAGCTTCAGGTACTTCAACGACATGAGAAAATTCTTTGCAGACAAAGTCGCAGCTGCCCTGGCCGAACTTGGGATAGACGAAGCTGAAGCCGACAACAAAGCCTCTACAATAAACGTCGACGGCAAAGTAATTGCAAGCCACGCAATTTTCTGGGGAACCGAGAGCGCGCTAATGCACGGGCTAATACTTGTAAACCGCTACGATGCGAATAAGATATTCGAAAGGATGCTGCTCAAGAAGCGCAAGATAGGAAGGCACTTGTATTCAGAGTACGGGGCGCTGAAGAACATGCCGGTTGCGGCCGATCTCATGCCAGGCAAAGTGCACGGAGAGATTCCGAAGAGCAACAAAATTGCATATGTAAAAAAGATGATATCAGAGCAGATACTTAAGGAAATAGCGGGCGAGAGATACAAGGGCAGGGGCGTGAGCCCTGACTACATAGCAAACGCCATGAGCCTTGTAAGCCAAAGGCACGTCGGAACCCCATGGCTAGAGAACCGCAGCCCGTCTTATACTGATTCTGAGGCCGAGGCGATCCCAGGCGAGGAACTTGCAGGAGAGCTAAAGAAAGATCTGGGGTACTGCATGTACATAGAAGTTCCTGACAAAGATTTTGCAAAGATGACTCTCCCAGAAGATGAGATATAAAAATTAGAATTTTTTGCCCCCGAAGAGGGAAAGAATGGTTTGAACCATTCTGGCCAAGCGGTTATTTCCTCCTTAGAGGCAAAACCTTTTCTATGGCCGACATGCCCATATCTGCTTTTATTTGCCCTGTATTCAACTTTTCCAGGACATTAGCCCAGTTTATTCTATATACTGGAGCCCTTTTTGTTTCTTCCATCTTTTCACCTTATAAGCGTGATTGTGGGCGTCCAATATATTCATTATATTTAGTCCCTCCAAATAATATTTATACCTTTCCAATGCCCATCCCGGCCGGAAAAATCAGGCGGTGTACGTCTCGCCTATTTTTGGTACCACTGTAGCGTACCTTGGCGCCATGTGCGTTCCAAGCGACCTCTGCTTTTCTATGTCGCCATGCACCAGAAATATTTTTCTGACGCCCTTTATCATTTCCGGGGTCCTGTCGAGCATCAGCCTGTCCGAATGCGCCATTATGCGGTGCTGCTCTATCTTGAGCCTTATCTGCAGCATCTTTCCGTCCAATTCGACTTCCTTTGCGCCGTCGCGTATAAGCCTTCCGGGAGTTCCTTCAGCCTGGTAGCCAACTATTATGAGCTTGTTGTTCGGGTCGCCTGCAAGCTTGCGCAGGTAGAAAACAACCGGTCCTCCTTTCATCATTCCGCTGGTTGTCACCACTATGCAGCTTCCGCCCCTGGCTATCCTGTTGCGATCCCTCCTGCCTACAAATTCAAAGTTCTTGTCACTTTGCATGGCGCTGCGCACATCCTTCCTGCAGTACCTGAGGTTCTGCCTGTGTATCTTCATGATCTTTCCTATTGCGCCGTCAACGTAAATCGGCGTTCTCTGCAGCTGGCCCCTTTCCATTGCATTGTGCAGCAGCATCAGCACTTCCTGAGACCTGCCTATGCCGAAGCTCGGTATTATTACCTTGCCTCCCTGCAATATGGTCTCGTTTATGCTCTTGACCATGTCCGCGGCCCTGGCCTCGCGGCCTCCGAAAACGTCTGCATCTCCGCCGTACGTGCTCTCCATTATCAACGTATCGGCATAAATGCCATTCATGTCTGCGCCGTTAAGAACAAGGCTGCTCTGCAGGTTCATGTCCCCGGTGTACAGCAGCGATTTGCCGCCATAGCTTAGCCTTATCATGGCGCTTCCGAGTATGTGCCCCGCATTTATAAATTCAACCTTGACGCCTTTTATGAAAATCGGCTTCCTGTATTCCGAGTAGACGTAGCTTCCGGAAAGCTTCTTGAGTACTCCCCCGGTGATTTCCTTCGGCTTCGATATGCGCACGTAGTCCGCAACCTGCAGCTTCATGAGCTCAACTGTGGGCTTTGTGGCGTATACCTTCCCGGAAAAGCCTCTGGCATACGCATGTGCGACGAAGCAGCAGTGGTCCAGGTGCGCATGCGTTACGACTATGGCGTCGATGCTGTTGAGCGTTTCGTCCGTTATCTCAGGCATGCGCATTTCGCTGCCCTCCTGCTCGTTTACATTGCCAAGCCCTGCATCAAGCAGTATGTTGGCATCGCCCGCGCTGACCATCAGGCAGCTTCTGCCGACTTCTTCGGCAGCTCCGTAAAAAGACACCTTCATAATCCGAGGCGTCATTTCTGTGCGATGCAATTCATTGCTATCGCTTCCGTAAAATTCCTTCATTTGTTCACTTCTGTCTTATTTTATTTTTTATTTTTCAAGCAAGGTCGTTCAATTGGTTTGCGTAACGCAAAGGCAGTATATCCCGCCATTATCGCGCTGCGCCAAGCCGATGCACAAAACCTACTTTTCTCTAGATTGCTAATTGATTTAAAGAATCAGGGCATCAGAAGATGCAAGCCTTTAAATTCATAACCCCATACTGTTAATCTCTTAAAAATACGAAGTAACTTTCGCAATTTATGTAATTAACCTTTGTACATTCTAATATTTAAATGTAGCAGTAGCAGGTTGCCTACCATCCAAAGAGACGGATAAGCCTCAGGGGGGATTTGAACCCTCGGCCTTCTGCTGTCCGGCATTGCGTTTCCGCAAAGCTACCATGCAGACGCTCTACCATGCTGAGCTACTGAGGCGCTGGATTTTAGTAATACGCCATGAAAAATATAAAAATGCTACTTCTAAGAGTGCGGGAAAGCCTATAAAATAATTTCCATTCATACTATAAACAGAATCCGTGGTAAATTGTCAAAAAACTCCAAATCGCAATCAGCTGTAGAGTACCTTACCACATACGGGTGGGCCATAATAATACTCGTTATAGTCCTCTCGGTCCTATTCATGGTGGGCGCATTCAATCCTTCAAGCAGCGTCCATTCGGAATGCCTTTTCCCGGCGCAGATAGACTGCATAGGCACGACACTTGGAGGCACAGGAACGCTGGACTTCGACATAGAGAACCTGTTTTCAAACCCGATCATAATTACCTCGGTTTATTGCAACAGCAACGGCAACCTTACCAACGCCACGACATTTCCGACTGCAATATCAGTATCGCCCTCCTCTACCGGAAAGCTTTACGCGCAGTGCTATTATAACGGCAAGCAATTTTCAGGACCAGGCGGCAAGCTTTTCGAAGGATACTTGATAATAGACTATATATCCCCTTCAACCGGCGAGCACCATCTAATAAAAGGCAGGGTAATACAAACAGTATCAGCAGCACAGGCTCCTGTAATACCGCCGGTTAGCTTTAACGCCAACTCTGTCTTGAGCAATGATGCTTCAAACCTGTTTCTCACGCTTCCGCCAAACTACACAACATACCTTTTTGCATGTGCAGACGGAGCTTACAGTTTATCTTCGGAATCATGGACAACCAACGTGTATGGAAAAACTACGGATTGCATCAACGGCGAGGACTGCGCATCGATAGGCTACCAGAGCGCACAGACCGGCGAATGCTACGCATCCGGAACGCATCAAATGACCCTTTCAGGAATAGGGCTTAACTTGTCATACAGCAAATTAAAAGTGTATACTGCGCAAAATGCGTCTCCTGCCAGCTCAATCTCACCAACTTTTATCAACTTTACCTATAGCGTTTCGGTAAGCGACAGCTTTGTAGTAATATTGGCCGCATCAGGATGGGATCCATCAACGGTAGTTCTGCCGCAAGGATGCACAATTGATACCAAAGCTTATATTTCAGGGCAGTCGTCAACGTACGTCGCAACTTGCATACAGCCAGCAGGCAGCTATAACGTCAATGTGACGGGTGGTAGCGCAGCAGGCAGCGCGCTGGCCGTATACATATACTCATGATGCACTTCCTGCAATCAGAAAGTAGTCACGGTTCCGAATGTTACGCCAGGCATAATTCCGTTTGGCGGATAGTCCCTTACCAATACCCAATTAGATGACATAGCGCCATTGCCGCAGTACATTATGCCCAATGCTGGCGTAAGTTTGCCAGGGCTGTAGGTTGTGTCTGCCGAGCTCAAAGTGCCGCCTGGCCAGTAAGTTTCTATCTCTCCTGTCTTGGGCCAAGAAATTCCCCAAACTCCAACCACCGGCCCGGATCCTATGCTCTGCAGCGTGCCAGCCGACTGGTAAAGCGGCTTGTGATAATCTGTATAGACAAGGTTCATGGTTCCGCTGGCACCGTTTCCAGTAAGTTTCAAAGAGTATCCATTCTCAGTGCCCGCGTCCAAAAGTGCAAGGCTGTCCGACCCTATGTTAAATAGGGTGCTCGATACATAGGTCTCTAAAGTGCTGTTGGGCCCGAAATCGTATGTGCTTCTTATTACGGTGCTGCTGCAGAAAGCGGTATTTGTGTTGTTCAGGTTGTAGAATGTTACCCCGTAATCTGCGCTAGCGCTGCTGTCTTTGCCATTGTACACCAGCCACTTGCTCGCGTTTATGCGCGTGCCGTTGAAATTCGAATAGAAGTTGAATACGCTCGCGCCGTTGTCGTATAAACCGTATTCTATGCTGTAGTTTGCGGCCTCTCCCGCATGGTATCCGGTATAGCCGACGACCTGCGGCATGAAGTACATTCCTATGGTAATGCTGCTGCTTTTTGGTATGGCAACGGGAAGCTTAACCCAGAACGTTGCGTTGCCAGAGGCAGAGGAATTGCAATTTGTCTGGCACCAGCTGTACAGCTCTATGCCTTTGTAGTAAAACCTTATGTTCCCTAAGTTGGGGTCCTCATAGGCTGCATACTTGGATGCCGGAAATGATACATTCTCTTGGAAATTCACAGGGGTGGCTTCGCCCTGCATATTTCTTATCGTAAGCGGCACGTATGCCGTCGCTTTTATGCTTACGTTTGTTGCAGTTATCCTCATATTTCCGGTCCAGCTGTAATTGTACGATCCTGGGCAGTCAAGGAAAAACGGATTGTTTGCCACTGGAGTGCAATAGTTTCCGACAATCTTAAATGTGGCATAGTAGTTGCTGGTTATTTTAGGGGTGAACGTGTACCCGGCCACGCAGTAAAAATTCTCGCCTTCGGTAACAAGGGAAGGCTCGCAGTATCCGTATATGCTTGGGTTTGAGCTCATTGTGGAGCTGAAGCCCGTTATGTTCACGACTCCTGGCACAGTCATCTTTCCTGTGAATACAAGAAGGGAGCTGGCGCCATTGAGGTTGTCGATCCCGTATACCGCATCAACGCAGCTGAAGGAATTGTAGGCAACGCACTGCAGGGGCAGTATGCTCTTAGGCAGCGAGATGTATATTATGAGCACAGATATGACCAGGGCAAGTATAAGCAGCACGTACCCGTATACCGTAAGGAACTCCACGGCGCTTTGCCCTCTTTTCATCGCGATGACACCTGCTTGCATTGGTATTAAAAGATTGTTAAATATAAAAATCTAACACAAGAAAGGAATATTTGCAGGTCTTTGTTGATTCTGATGAAAAGTGAAAACGATGCAGAAGCCAAGCCCGGTGCATTGGGCAATCCGATAAGGCCGAAGAGGAAGATGGGCCAGAACTTCCTTAAAAGCCCGAAGATAGCCGAGTTCGAGGCCGGCTACGCGGAAGGCAAGAACGCGCTGGAGCTGGGCGCTGGGCTGGGCGTGTTGACGCGCAAGCTATGCGAGGTTGCGAACTCGGTTGTTGCCATAGAGAAGGACAGAGGCCTATTCGACAGGCTGAAAAAGGACCTCGTGTCCAGCAACCTCAAGCTTGTAAACGCGGACTTTTTCGACCTTGATCCAGAGGTATTCGACAAATGCAACATAATGGTATCAAACATACCGTACAATATATCCAGCAAGGTGCTCATGTGGCTGTCCGAGCGCAAGATGCAGGCTGTGCTGTGCCTGCAGCGCGAATTCGTCGAACACATTATCGCAAAGCAGGGCAGCAGGAAGTATTCAAAGCTCAGCGTATTCGCCCAGCTGAACTTCAGGATCTATCCTGTAAAGAGGGTTTCAAGGCTATCGTTCTATCCTGCGCCGAAAGTCGACTCTTCGATAATACTGCTGGACCCAAAAGACTCAAAGATAGCAGAACCGGCGATGAAAGTGATATCGCTGCTGATGGAGCACAAGAAGAAAAGGATGGGCAACGCCCTTGCAGATTCGTCGGGGCAGCTGGGCATAGGCAAGGCCCTAGCCAAGTCGCTTGCCGAAGGAAGGTACGCGGACATGAGACCTTTCCAGCTGGCGCCGGAAGAGCTGGCATCATTCGCAGAAGAAATTGCAGAATACATAGCCGAAAAAGGCGAAAATTCAGAATGAGTATGTCGGCTTTTGTATTTCTGACATCACCAAGGCGCCCTCAACCTTCGACGTGAATTTGGATTCGGCAGCCTCGGAGCCCTCCTTGCCAAGAAGGTTCTTGTAGTGCATCGGCACGGCATGCTTTGCCGCTATGGTCTCCGCGGCTTTTATGGCCTCGTCTACGCCCATGGTATAAGTTCCGCCAATCGGCAAGAGCGCATAGTCCATCTCGCCAAGCTCCTTCATTTCTGGAATTGCGTCGGTGTCCCCGGCGTGGTACAGCCTTGAGCCCTTGTATTCAATCACATATCCAACCCAGCCTTTGGCTTTCGGGTGGTAGGAAAGCCTTTCTGGCTTTATATTGTAAGCAGGCACAGCCTTTACGACAACTTCTCCAAAAGCCTTTTTGAAGCCGGGCCTGGAAATCTCGACTTTGAATCCGGCATCCTCTTCTATGCATCCCTGAGGGGCAACAATTACCGCATCCCTGCCTGCAACCTTCCTTATGTCGTCCTTGCTGCAGTGGTCGAAATGCGGATGGGTAACAAGCACTATGTCCGCACCTTTTTCCGGCGTCGCCTCAATGCGAAAAGGGTCTATGGCCAAAACCTGCGATCCGCATTCAACAATAAAACTGGCGTGGCCAATCCATTTTATGCTTTCTGCATCCATAAAATCGCAATTCCATATGCCTCTGCTAAATTATTAAATACTTGTTTTTATTATTAATATCCGGATGACCTTCTGATGTCCGCAAACAAGCGACTGATTATTGCCGCCTTTGTGCTGGCGATTGCAGTTGTACTCATCGATAACCAAGCGTCTGCGGCTTCGCAGCCCAGTATCACAGTGCAGGTCGCAACGCCTCCGCAGAATGCACTGTCTGTCACCGCCATGTCGCCGGTAATAGAGCAAGGTCCCAAGCTGTCGTGCCCTCCCGGCGTTCCAAACCAGGGCAATCTTGTGATAGCTTCATCTGAAACACTTTCTAGTGATCTCTGTGCAAATACGATAGTGGTTGACAGCGGCGTAGTACTAACTACTGCAAGCTACAGCATAACTGCCATATACTCATTTACAAACAATGGTTTAATTTTATCAGGTCCCTTAGCCAACGGCGGTAGTGCAATTACCGACTTAAAAAAGAATGGAAATGGAGCTAACGGGGATAACAGCAACTTGGGGGGCGGGGCGGGTGGAACTGGAAGCGCACAGTGCCCGAACGGGCTTTCCGGCTCCGGCGGAGGAGGTCCTGGTGCATCAGGCGGAAGTTCTTCCTGTTATGCTCTTTATACATGGTCTACTGATGGCGGAAGTAATTCCGGCGGCGGAGGCGGAGGAGGCGGATTCTCAGTTGGCGGCGGCGGCGGCGGCGCCGCCGGCGGTCAAGGCGCTGGCAATGTAATAATATACGCTAAAGATTTTTTCAATAAAGGTACAATAGCTGCACCCGGCTATTCTGGTGGATCTGGTAGCTACTGGGGAGGCGGCGGAGGCGGGGCAGGGTATATAGAATTATTTATAACCGCTTCTAAGGCTTCAAACATTGAAATAGGCGGCGTAAGTGCCATAGGCGGCTCGGGAGGACTTATATCCGAGTGCAGCGGAAATTTCGGGTCCGGCGCCGGCGGCGGAGGCGGAGTAATAGACGTATATGTGCTTTCCTATTTGACATCCGAAGTAAGTGGAAGCTTTGTTGTTGCCGGCGGTCATTACGGCGTGGATACTGGCGGGTGCAGCTATTCTCACGGATCGAGTGGAAAGTCTGGCAGTTATGCGATTAAATCTATCCCTCCAATAATAGACGTGCCACACGGCTGCTACGGCGGAAGCACGCTCGACAACGGATACTGCAACATATATACAAACTCGTCCAATCCCATCTCAGCAAGCCAGTACAGCGGCTATGCAGGAGACGGCAGTTTTGTAGTTCAGCCCTCAACCAGTTCAACAGGCACTGTGATACCGCAAGTGCTCAAATACAACAGCCAAGATGCGCAATGGCTTATTACCTGCCCGATGTCTCCTGATCCTTCAAACACGATTGAGTACCTGGTAACCTCTAATGCCTCGCACATTGCAGGAAACAGGTGCCTTGCAAGCGCAACAGCCCTAGATACCATTGTAAGGCAGCATATATACATAAGCTGGAGCCAGTCCAGCCCTGCCAATGCTACTGTAAACATTGCATTCCTTAATCTATCTGACCCTGTAGTAAACAACCTCGGCTACTCTCCGCAGGCCAACATGTCAACCAATCCAGGCAATTTCGTGCTTTCAAACGGCTATGACACGCAGTCGTACATATTCGATAGCGTACCTACTATGCCGCAAAGCGCAATATGGTCATGGCATGCAAGGTATGCGGACCTTTCAAAAGTAAACGTAGGGCCTCTGCACAACCAGACGACCCTGAAAAACCTCTACTTTTATACAACCCCTAGCGGGGGCACATATACTGGTGGCGCGAATTACTGCAACTACACATATGACTACACTGAAAATTCCATTGTAGACCAAGTAACAAACGCCTTCATAACGATACCTGTAGACGTGGAGGGCATAAAGTTTCCTAGTTACCTGCTTTTCCAGGGCAGCCTGTACCAGCCCGCAACCGTCATAAAAAGGGCTCCTTCGGCTGAATTTTCATGTGCTTCAGACCTGTATTACAACGATCCGGGCAAGTGTCCTTCTGGTTACGGACTGCGCAGCGCGTCCCTTGTAGGCGCCGGTGAATTCTTCTACGGCGGGGCATTGCAACCCGGCGATACGCCAGCATCGCCATGTTTGGATGGCTCCTGCCTTGGCAATTGGCCGCACACCCAGACAGTACCTGTATTTACATCAAACGCTCCTTCATTTCAAGGAAACTACATAGTCGCAAGGTCGTACTGCACTATAACAATCCCTTTGACCTCCGATTGCATAGCGTGGGGCTACAATGCGTACCGAATTCCAATCAGCACAATGGCGTTCAAGAACGTGACAGCGTTGCCGTATTACCTTTACAACTTTTCAATGCCTGCCACCATAAGCAACGTAAACGGCCGTGCCGAATTCCTGAATCTCTCTTTCGACATGTACAGCCCGCACAACTATCTGGCGCCTGCCAACTATCTGGACAGCATGCCCCTGCATACCGGCTCGGGTTTCTTTGCCACTGACGGCAATGGGGATCTTGTAGAATATCCATCTACTGAGGTTACCAATCCCAGCAACACTGCATTCAATGATCCAAGCACAGACTTCTTTACGAGCCTGTCAAACACCGTGGTAGCCAGCCTAGGCCTGCTCAGCTTCCTAAACCCAAGCCAAAGCCAAGCAATAGGCCCCTTCAGGGTGGGCCAGGTGCAGGAGCCTACATACATCGCGTCTTCGCCAAACGATTACATATACATTTTCAACTATACCAGCTCTTGCGGGTTCCTCTGCCTTACAAGCACAGCAAAGACGTTCCTAATAACCATGAGGTTCATACCTGTAGGATATTTCAACATGACAAACTACCAGCCAAACGTTCTTGAAAACCAGCTCTTTCCTTCGAAGAAGGCGTACGCATCAGCGTGGGAATCGTATTGGAAGAAGGCCCTGCTAGAACAGTCCGCAAATCTTTACGTGACCAATGTCACTCCAATAACCAGCACCACGCAAATACTGTTCGGCTTAGCCAATGTTGGCAGTTCTGGGGTAACATTCAACTCCCTCATACCTCTGGCTTTGACTACGGACTATGCGGACGACAAGTTTATTGTTGGAATTGATAGGAATACAATAGGCGCCAATGGCTGCTCGGCCCACTTCGCCATACCGCCTATTTCGTGCAAACGCGAAAAATTCGAGGTGGACGCCCTGCTTTCAAACGGCACCGCAATAACCAGCGAATTTACCTCTGGAAACATCGGTGGCTTCGTCCCGTCCAGTGAAATAGCCGCTGCCCCCGGAGGCCAGTTCGTTTATCTTGCAAGTCCGCGCTTCGGATACCTTGCAGTTTTCAGCGTGGGGTCAAACTCCATATCATACGCGGGCACGCAGTCTTTAAGCTATTCAAACTCGACGGAAAATTTCAATATAGCGAAGTACTTGCAGGACGGGGGGCCGTTCAACAATAGCGCCATCGCAAATGCGTATGCTGGCACCCCCACTACAAACGACATACAAAGCAACCATCACGTCATCGGAATAACCGACTTCGAAGGCATAAACTACATACTAGACAACTGGACGTTTACTGTCAACGGCCTGACTTCTACAATGCTCATGCTCAGGGCATTTACGTCGAACGGCACAGAAATACCAATAGACCCTTCGCTTATACCCGATACGATTGCCGCCAACCCTGCAGCGATATCTACTACGACGGGAAGCTCAGGCATAAGATATTTTCCACCGTACGGTTGGCCGCTTTCGGTCAATATCTCAATAAGCAACAATAAATACGTATCATACTGCGCTGCGGATTGCACCTACACTCCAAACACAATAGGATCAAATTCAAATGGCTACGAGCCAATAGGGCCGTTCATAAACGCAAATGGATACGAGCCAGCAGTGAATGATACTGCGTTTTCGGCAGCATTCAATGGAAGCATGATGATACTCGCGCATCCATACATTTATACTTCCTCTGTTGCAGTAGGATTTCCGGCTAAAGGTTTGTACACAGAGCTGCTGAATTTCAAGATGAACCTGGAAAACTACACAAAAATCTCATTGGGCGCAGACGCACCGTACAACTGCTTTATAAGCACTCCAGTAAAAAACACGCCATGCATTTACGACACCAATGTTGCCGACATATATCCTCCTTTTGAGGATGTGCCAAGCTCATTCAACTATGTGCTTTCACGGGGCGCGCCACAGAATTTCCTGCAGCTTCAGAACCTTGTCTCTTCGCTGTTTCCCAACGGAATAACCTCATCGCAGACAAACAACGATGCGAACACAGACAACGGAGTTACAAGTGGCTATCAACCTGGCACCAGTGGCACGGGCACCGCAAATCTCGGAACAACCTCTCTGCCAGAATATATCAATAGCAGCATAGACGGCTACCTTCTGGTGCCCTACTACACAAAATACACGCTTCATCAACAGTGGTCGCCGAATCCAGACCCGCCAAATCCGGGTTCTGCGGCATCCTGCAAGGATTATACATTCAATGGCATCCAAAATGGAAACAATGTAGGGGTAAGCTATACGTTCAACGGCTACTCCGTCGCGCAGGCAAACGTATCAACCAAGTCCAACGCCATAAACGAGACCGTAGCCGGCGGAGCCACATACCTAGAGTACCTGCCCAACAGCAACATATACGCCCCACAAATTTCCGACGAATTCCTTACCCTGCCGTCAATAATCAATTACAAGATACTTACTAACAGGCTGCTTGGCAACATAACGGTAAACAACAGCGTGACCAGGAACGGCCTCCCTAACGTTTTAAGCCTTATAGCACAGGGCCTTACAAGCGAAATAAGCGCTACTGCCAATAGCCTTAGCACACCTTACTTCATAAACTCAACGCACAACTACAATTACCAGCTTCTTACCCTTGACCAGCAGACAAACTTCAACGGGCAGGGCACCTCAGAATATGATGGCTATGCCCTTCAGGAAATAATGCCGATATCGCCCCAATACGGCACCGCAAGCAGCTCAAAATCGCCCTATTCGAGTGCTTTCAACTATACAAACAGCACGCTAACGACATATTCGCAGCTGTTTAGCATTTTTACGCGCACTTCGTACCTGAACAGCATGCTACTTAATGTCAGCGGAAACAAAAACATTATTGGCTACAACCGGCTCATGTACAAGTTCGTTGACGCGTTCAACAATACGATATACATGCCGGTAGACCTTAACTTCGCAAACATAACCTATATAACAGACACCGCCAACCCAATTGTAAATCCCATAAACCCGAACGAAACGAAAGTAAAGGTTGTAGGCAGCGCCGGATTCAGGAGCGGAATTCTGGGGCTGAAGTACACGCCTCTGCCAGAGGGCTCGCCGATATACATATACTACGACACAAACATAAACTACTACAACTCGAGCTCAACCCCCAGTTCAAATCCAACCGCATACTACACCTATGCCTTGAAGTGCGCGTTCTCCACCAATGCCACCGGCTGCCAGTACTCAAACCCCCTGGCAACCATAACCCAGGGCGTATACGCTTCTGAGGCCAACACCATAAATTTCGCCACATCATACAATTCAATAGGGCCGGACGAATGCGCTAACGAGTCAAAGAGCCTGCTTGCGGTGCCTATAAGCCCGCCGGCAGTGTGCAACATATACGGAGATAACGGCCTGCCATCTGTAAAGTACTCTCCAATGCTTGGCGCATACGAATACTGCATACCTGAATACGCAAACGGCAGCGGAACAAGTTTCACTTCACAGCTGGGCCTTGTCAAGACAGTGTACACAAACTCTACGGGAGGGTTCTCCGCGTCGTTCAACGTTTGCGGCACCGGACAGGAAAGGGTAATAGCCCAGTACTATGGCAACCCGCCTCCAGAGCCAAACATAATTTACCAGCCTCCGTTAAGGCTGAGCAATGGCACAAACTACGATCTTCTCATTAACGAGGAGAAGACGTTTGAATACAACTACTCCTATGCGCCAAATGCCACTGTGGAAGGCGTCACAATAGGCAACTATGCGCTGGATTTCGGCAATCTGGGAATGCTTGCAACTGCCGGCGCTATCGCCATAGCCGCGGCATTGCTCATGTTCCAGGCGTCAAGGCGCCGCGCAAAGCCAGGCAGAAATGCCACATATGCACCGATAAAGGGAAATAAAAAGCCAACGCGCAAAAATGGCAAATAAGCAAAACTTAAATATCAATTAATGCATAATAATATTGACAGGGATGGTAGTAGAAATTGCATTTTTGCTGTTAAGTTTCAATGCTGTGCTAGTTCTGATTCCAGTAATAATAATCCTAATACTCATAGCGGCAGCAGCAGGCCTGACCCGCGGGACCGACATATTCGCCGTTTTCGGGGTCGCATCGATGCTTGGGATTGCGGGAGGCATGGGCAGGGGCGGCAAGGGCAAAGGGCTCAAGGCCGTTAGGTACGGCGCCAACCCCGTAATCAGGGGAAGGGCAGCCAGAAGCATGGCAAGGCTTGCAAAGATCAAAGGCAGCAAAACCAAAACGAATAATTTTATAGGCGCTGCAAAAGCCCTGCGCCGAAATTTAAAGGTCCGTGGATTCTCAAGAAGGCCAAGCAGGCTTGCTAGAAACGTTGCTGGAAATGCCAAGCTTAGGGGCGCTGTAGAAAGGCTGGCTTCCGAAAAGGAGAAGCAGCTGGGTCCAAGGCTAGTGCTCGGCGGTGCAGGTGGCGTGATGGTTGGCGGAGCGGCTGCCGGCGCGGGTATAAATAATAGGGTACACCTGGCAGTTGCCGGAAGCGGCAAAAGCAAAGGGGACAAAGCAAATCCCGAAAAGGAAAGACAAAAAAAGGTGAAACTTGGCAAGCGCCTTACCCCACTCAGCGAACAATACTTAACTGCAGAAAAGCTTGGCCCTCTTGAGCCTAAGGGCTCCGGCGGCTCTGGAGGGGGAAGGGCAACCAAATTCATAGAGACTAAGGGTTCATACATACACATTGGACACACACGGAAGATAATATCAAAGATAACCAACAAGCCAATTATCGGCAACGAAAATCCAGTAAGTATAATAAAAATACCTCACCACATTTTCATGTTTAGCGCTTCGCATCGCGAGGCTTACAGTGATGCCAAGGCCGCAGCAAAAAGGAAATCGGCTGCGGATTACGAGAGCTCAAAAGACTACCGCAGAAATGCAGACAAATATGAGCTCAAAAAAATAATGGATGAAAACAAAACAGAGATAAATCTGGCCATGATAACTGCAGGCATGGGCTTCCTTGAAAAGCGCAGGTTTCTAAAGAACCTACCAGAGCCAAACCCCCCCAAGGATGTAGATGGGGTTTCCTCTGGAGCCGGCGCCGACAAAACGACTGGCCTGGCACCTTTATCGTCAAACTCTAATGTTCCAGCAAATGGCGGAGAGGATTTACGCAGCAGAAACGTGCCTAAGCCAATGTCCCAAAAATCCCCTTCTGAAGAGGCCATAGCAGCCCAAAATTATTCCTATTTAAATGAGAAATCCAACGCCGGATCAGAAACGCCTTCACTTGAGAATCTCGGGGGCGGCAGTTCATCATCGCGCGCTGAAGGAGGAAACTCTAGCGGCGGCGGATCGTCTTCACGTTCCGGATATTCGCAGGGCTCTGGAAATTCTAATGCAGGATCACAGGCGTTTGCAAATTCTTCAAGCCCCTATGCGATACTTGGCTTGCCTGAGGGTTCCTCATTCGAGGATGCAAAGAAGGCGTTCAGGAAGCTTACATTGCAGTACCACCCGGACCTTTTCAAGGACGAGATGCAAAAGCAAATAAACGAACAAAAGATGAAGCTAATAAACAGCGCTATGGATTCTATCGAAGAGAAATACAATAAAAAGTAGCAATCCGCCAAGCCCTACGCCTCAAGTGCGGGATTCAAATAACACGCTTGAGGAGCTCGTTTGCCATGTCCTCGCCTGCTGCTATCTCTGGCATTACTATCCTGTAGGCTCCCGCATGCTCCAGCTTGGGTATGCTTCCCAGGCTGGCCGACCTTGCAATTATCCTTATTCTGCTGTTTCCGGCCTTTGCAGATATGGCTATTAGGGCGTTATCCATGTCGTCCTCGGAGCATGCCACCAGGTACAGCGCGCGTTTTATCCCTGCTTTCTCAAAGGTCGAGCTGGAAGCCGGGTCCCCGAGAATTACAAGGTTGCCGTTCCTGTAAGCCCTCTCTGCGCCCCTTTCGGTCTCAGATACCACGGCTACCTTAACGCCCTTCTTTTCTGCGGCATCAATAAATGTGCCGGCAAAGCCGTTATAAGGGGCCACTATGGTGTGCGCAGACAGTTTTTTGATCTTTGATTCTATTATTTTGTCCCTTACCCTCACGCTTTTTATGAAGTCAAAAAATATAGATGCGACCCACACTGTGAACATGACAAATACAAGCACGTCAAGCATGTCGGCCAGAAGTATCTGGGCGCTTGATCCTATGCTGATGGGCAGGCTGAAGTACCTTATGTCCATGGCCGCAAGCGCATTCCACAGCAGCGCGGATCCTGGGTCCAGCCCGGCTGAAACAGTGAGCAGGTATGAGATGAAAAAAATAACAAACGAGAATATTATTATTGCATAAAGCCTTTCGTTTTCCATCTATCTCACCTTCTGCAATATCTTGTTTCCAATTTCAAGGCCTGCGAGCACTTCTGGTATTACACACATCGTGGCGTTGGCGCGCTGCATCTTGGACACCGAATCCTCGTCGCGCGCCCTGGTTATTATCTTTACCTTCCTGTTGAGGTAATGCGCAGCCACAACTCCAAGCAGGTTTTCAAAGTCGTCCTCTGAGGCCATGATGACGCACCGCGCCTGCGAAATAGCCGCTTCCTTGAGCACGGCGTCGTCTCCAAAGTCGCCCCTTATGGTGTTATAATTGAGCAGGTCCGCAGCCTCGGCCCTAGATTCGTTTTTTTCTATTACAATAAAGGGCATGCCCTTGGCCTTCAGTATCTGGCACAGGTCTTCTGACAGCGAATTAAATCCGCAAACCAATATGCCGTTCTTTAGCTTGCGTATCCTGAAGAATACAAACCTCTCCCTGAGCCTTATGTTCGTTATCAGGTCAACGATCCCTGCCAGGACAAAACCTATTACTGCTATCTTGATTATTCCCAGCATAAAAAGTATTACGATAAATGCGGGGAAGGCCCTGCTGTAAACAGGTATTGCAGCAGTGACCATTGAGCCTCCGCTGACGCCAACCGCGTCAAACAGGGCGCTGGTGGTGAAGTATACCGCAGAGTAGAGCCCGACGCCTCTCGACTCTATAAAAAAAACCGCAAATACAAATACAAACGCCACTAGCAACGCGAAGGCAATTATATACTTGACCGGTATTTCGGAACCGGCGCTGCTATTCAACTACACACCACGGCATCATTTTAATATCTCATCAAGTATTTCCTTGCTGGCACTCTTCTGCGGCATCACTATGTAGTCTGCTCCTGCCTCCACCATTTTGTCCCTCACCCTGGCGTCGTTAGCCCTCGTGGTTATAAATATGTCCTTGTTGAGGTCCCTTGCCGTCAGCACCGCGAACAGGTTCTTGGCGTCGTTGTCCATTGCGAACGCCACTGCCTTGGCGTTCATTATCCCTGCGTCCTTGAGGACCTTCGGCTGGGTGCCATCGCCCTCTATGTACTGGTAATCCAGAGACTTCAGCTTCTCGCAGATCTTCGGCTCGAATTCAATAACGACAAGAGGCACCTTGTGCTCGCTTAAAACCTCAACTATCTTCTGGCCCACGACCCCGTATCCGCATACCACCACGTGGTTCTTCATTTCGTTTTTTTTCTCAGCCATTGCAACAACCTCAAGGTCAAATATTATTATCCATCCAAATTTTTTGCGCGCCCGCCATAACGCGACACGTTTCCGAATCTCGATATAGCGAAAAATTTCATATCGTACGGTATCTTCTTCCCATTTAGCATATTTACCGCGATCTCGCCAATTACCGAAGAGAATTTGAATCCATGGCCAGAGCAGGGGCTAAGCACAACAACATTTTTGCTGCCCGGATAAAAGTCTATTATAAAATCTTTGTCGGGAGTGTTTGTATATATGCAGGTGGATTTTTCAGAGGGAGGCCCACGGACATCCGGCATCCTGTCCTTAAGCATCTCACGCAAATACCCCAGGTCCCTCTTCTCAACGTCCTTTGGTCTGTCGTCAATCTTGCGCCTGTAGCTGCTTCTATGTATGCCCATCTTCAGTTCGTTGCTCTCAACGCCGGGCACTCCATAAAAGCTATTCCTAGAATCCAGCTCCCATACAAACGGGACAAGGCTTTTTGGAGAGAATGCCCTTCCGCCCTTTTTAAACCAAAAGACTGCGACCCTGTGCGGATCTAGCGGCAATCGCATACCATTTTCAAGCTTTTTGGTCCAAGGCCCTGCCGCCAGCACCAGCTTTTTGGCGCGGTATTCGCCCTTGTCGGTGCGCACCAAAATCGCATTGCCCTCTTCCTTCCATTCCTGCACGGTTTCTCTGAAATAAAATTTCGCGCCGTGTGCCTTGGCCAGCTTCACGTTTGCGCTTATGCATCTCTCAGGAAAAAGCACGCCGCCGTTCGGATCATAAACCCCCATCTCATCATCCAATGCCTTGAACTCCGGGAATCTGGATATTATATCTTTGCTGTTCAAAACGCTATAAGCAAGGCCCTCGGCCCTGGCAGAGTCTACTGCGCCCTTTACCATGGGCCCGCCTTCTTTGCCTATTACCATAAAACCTGTCCTGGTAATGAGCCTTTTCCCGGAAGCTTTTTCAAGCCTCTTCCAAAGCGCCAGGGCGCGCCTCAGCATCGGCACATATTCGGGGCCCTCGGAGTACACAATCCTGAATATCCTTGTTTTTCCGTGCGAGGAGCCGTTCTTGTGATTAAGTCCAAATTGTTCTATGACCGCGGTTTTCATGCCGGACGAGGCGGCATGGTACGCCACAGAGCTTCCCATAGCCCCGCAGCCGACAACCACCAGATCATAGGTCTTCTCCACAGCCCTTACCTAATTAGCTCCAGCCAGATTCGAACTGGCGTTTACGGCTCCAGAGGCCGCCGTCCTTTTTTGGTTGCCTTGCAATGTCCACTAGACGATGGAGCTAATCAGTTAATTATTCTGTGCAATATATTTTATATATTGCTATGCCACGCCAGAATTTTTACGCCCGCGCGCTATTTCAGGCCTTTGACAAAATCAGCGACGTCATCAATGAGTTCATGCTCTTTGCGGATGCTCGCCTTTACTGCAGCGGCATCGCGATTTCCTTCGCGAAGCTCTGCATCATACTTCTCTAGCATCTTTTCTGAAGCCTCCTTTATCCTGGCAGCCACCTCGAGTTTTATGCTGTTTTCCATATTGCGGTTACTGACCGAAGACAGCACTATCCTGCGGTTGTCTATCTTTTCGGAGCCAGCCATTTCCAAGAGCCTGTCTGCCAGCTCCTTTCTCTGCATAGCCTTTGCTTCTGCGCTTGCCTCTGCTTGAGCAGGAGCGCTTTCTGCTGCGTCCTTCGCCTTTTTCTTTGAAAATCCAAATCCCATGCCTTACACCCACTTTGCATAATCGCTATACGTCATAGTGCCTGTAGCTCCTTTCAGGGTCCTCGAATTCAACCTCAACGGTTTCCTTTTTCGGCCTGTACTCATCGTCGTCGTCCTCCCTTCCCCTCAGGTACCTTTTTATCTTTTTGAAATCTACTTTATATGGATTTTCCTTGAGGTACATTGCAGCCCTGTCAACAGCCTTCTGCTCTATGGCGTTCAGCTCCCTGTCCCTTCTCGCCAGTTCTGCCGCTTCGCCAACCTTTGACAGTTCAGCAGCCACAAGCAGCAGAGCAGAAGAATTCAGTATGTCAAACTGCCTGGAATAATATTCAAGCAGGCGCAGACCCTTTTCATCGTATGTCAGATGGTAATTCCTTCCAAGCGGAAGGCTTTCTACAAAGGCAACGAACCGCAGGTCCAGGTCCTTCATCTTCTTCGTAAGCCTTTCAGAAAAGTACTCGGATATGTCAACAAAGGCTGCATTCCAAATGCGCGACCAAGTCCCCTCTCCGGCTCCTACAAGGGCAGTTACCGCATTGAATGTTACGCTGGCCAGCCCAGAATCCCTGCTATCGTCATTTACCAGCTTTTCTAGCGATTCAAAAACAGCGGACTTTTTCCAAAGATAATCCTTATAAATGTCGCTAATGGCGTTAAGCGCAGACAGCCTTGCGTCCTTCTCCATCGGCCCATTATCCTTCCTACGGGCCACATCCCTTCCGCCCATACTAACTGATATTCATTGCCATAAAAGGCTATTTAAGTCTTGTCTATAAAATAAAATATTGTCGTTGTTTATTTCTCGCGTGATAGCCATATGCATTCAAACAGAAAAGCGCTCGTAGCACAGGGACAAGCCGTATGCTGCAATCTTGCGACAGCCATATGTTATGTCGTCTTCGCCCTGTTCTTGCTTTACTTCGTGGTGCTGAACAACAGCTACTTTATCCTGTATTCGTTCGTTCTGTTCGTGGCTCTTGGGATAATGCTGTCCATATATGAGAAATTTACCGACCTCGCCATAGGGGTCGCCATGGCCATAATAGTGGGAAGCTCTGTGGCGTACTTAAGCACCGCCATAGACATAGCCGCATACAGCTTTGCCGCACTGGCATTTTATGCAGCATTCCTGCTTTTCACAGACGTGAGGAATCCCCGCATTAACCTGACCATTGCGATAGCCGCGCTGCTGCCTGCGGGGCTTTACAGCGCAGGCATTGCCGGAGCAAGCCCTCTTGTGATAAATGTCGCAATACTGGGCTACTATCTTCTAATAAGCGTAGTGCTGGGAATTTTCCTGTCTGCAGTTTATTCCGAAAGCAGGCTCGAGAAGGCGGCGCGGCGGCTAAGTGCCCGGATAAAAAGGTCAAGCGCTGGCATAAGCATCTGCCTAATAATAATTGGCTTGGCCCTGCTTTTCGGGCCGGTCTGGCCGACAGGAACGCACTATAACCTTGCCGCTACCCCGCATGCCGCGATAGAACTGGATATTCCTTCAGGCACCTTCAATAGCACATACGTGCCGCTTAATCTCACTCCATACAGGTATCTGCTAAACGGGAATTTTAGCAACATGCGATTTTATGTCGGATCCAAGGGGATAAATGCCTCCGTTGTGGGGGTTCCTGTATCCGTGAAAAACGTAACCGTCCTGCTATATGCCAACTCATCGCTTCTGCGCGCAGGAGCCGGCAAGGTAGGCATATACTTTTTCCCGTATAACTCCAGCTTCGGCAAAGGCCTAGCTAAAAGCTACAACGTATCGCTCCTAAACAGTTCCGCAGCATCCGAGCCTGTTGCGTACGAAAACATAACCGGGATGTACGACTTGGTGAATAAGACCATAAGGCAGTCGAAGCCCGTGCAGATGGCCAAGAACATTTCAAAGTCAGAAAAACTCTATCCATACTTTTCATTCTCGCAGGAATGCGTTCCGGGGTTCGGCGCGTCCGCTCACTTCAACGTAACCTCAAATGCGACATTCAGCATGTTTCTCCTGAAAAATATATCTGACCTTTCAAAAGCCGAGCTTACAAATGCAAGCGGCCCGAGCTACGGCTACTACATCAAAAGCTTCGGGCGCTACAGCTACCGCGGGTATGTAAATGCAACCAGGGTCAACAGCACCGTCCAAGACACGCCGCAATGCATATCCATCGTGCTCCTGCTGAAAAACGAGTCAGTAGTAAAAACCAGGATTTCAACGAGCTACTATGTGAACGAAACGGCAAACCTGACAATATCGGTGCCTTCCCTGTTCAATAACGCAACCAGCTACAGGAGCGCGTTTTACGGGTTCCTGCCAAGCAGCTTGGAATACCTGTCGCGCATTTATTCCAACGAGACCGCGCAGGAAAACCGCAGCGCGGGATAGCGCTCAAAACGTGAGCATTACCCTGCCGTCCCTTTCCTCAGAATGCTCTGCTTTAAACGCCTCCCCTATCTTGTCAAGCGGAAATCTTTTCCATACCCTGACCTTAAGGTCTTTGGCCATCTTTACAAGCTCCACTATTTCCTTCTTCGACCCGCCAGTGGATCCGACAATGCTTATCTGCCTCGCATAGAGGTTCTGTACGTTGAGTGCAACGTCCTGCCCTGTCAAGGCCCCGAACAATACGAGCCTGCCGTTAAGGTCCAGCAGCGACATTGACGTATCCCAGTCTTTTGAGCCTATCGAATGGACTACAACATTGGCCTTTTTGAAGTCCGGTTTTGGAGCCTCTGCTTTTAATGCCTCTACGTCAACGACGGCATCGGCGCCAAAGTCCCCGAGCCATTTCTTCTTAGAAATGGCAATCGCGTGCGCACCCAGGGCTTTGCCCAGCTGCACGGCAAACATGCCAGTATTCCCTGACGCGCCCATTACATATACGGTTTCTCCGGGCGACAGGCGCGCCATTGCGAGGGCGTGATATGCAGTGAGGGCTGCAACAGGGATGCTCGCAGCAAGCTCCATGTTCATGTCTTCCGGCACCTTTATCAGGTTGGCTTCCGGCACTGCGATGTACTCGCAAAATCCGCCGTCTGTCGCAAGTCCGAATATGCCCCCGTTTCTGCACAGCATTTCGTTGCCTGCCAAACACATGTCGCAGGTTCCGTCAAATTTCCTCGAATAAACTATTATGTGGTCTCCTTTCGAGAAACCCTTTACGCTGTCACCAATCTCCTCGATTACCCCTGCCACCTCTGCTCCTGGTATGTGCTGCTTGCCGCCGAAATCGACCTTGTTTATAACCCTATCATCGATAGGGTTTATCGCAGCAGATGCGATCTTGACGAGCGCCTCTCCGCTTGCAGGCACGGGCCTGTCTATATCCAGGACCTTCAGATTTTCTATGCCGTTCTTATCAAAAACTGCTGCTTTCATGCGAATCAACCCAAGGCGTTTCCGCTACGAATATTTAACTGTAATCTGGGTGCTTTTCTTTGAACCCGGAGTCCATGTTTACCCTCCTCGCAGCAACAAAAAGAAGCGAGGAGAGCCTGTTAAGATAGGTTATTATGCCGGCATCAAGGCTGGTCACCGCGCCTAGTCTCACTACGGATCGTTCTGCGCGCCGCGCAACGGCCCTGCCAAGATCTAAAAATTCTGCGCCGTTTGCACCTCCAGGAAGGACAAATTCCCTGATTTCATCGAGCCCGCTGGAGAGCCTGGTTATATAATTCTCAAGCGCCTTTGTGTCGTCTACCGACACTGCTCTTTTGGGTTTAAACATGGGATCGATTGTTGCTGCAATCTCCGCGCCGATTCCAAAGAGCCTGTTCTGGACAACCGACAATGCCTCTTTTACAGTGCCGTTCCCAACCTTTGACATGGCGACCCCTATGACCGAATTCAGTTCGTCTATGTCTCCCACGGCTTCGAATATGAGCTCCCCTTTTGACAGCTTCCTGCCGCCTATGGCGGTTTTACCGCTGTCGCCCACGCCTGTGTAAAACTTGGTCACAATAAAAACCCCAATATCAATATAAATATATTCCGCCAATTTAAATAACTTATCCAATCCCGGGCCTGTAGTCGAATGGTAAGACGCCTCCTTCACACGGAGGAGATCCGGAGTCCGATTCTCCGCAGGCCCAAACCTGTTTGCTGTCTAAAGTCGCGCGCCAAAAGCAGTCACTCGCGCTCTATTTTCAGGAATTTGTCTTCGCGCAGCATTCCCTCGAACATGCTTTTCCTAAGCTCGGCATAGCGGCTGTCCGCGGAATATTTCATTTTCTTCCTCAGTGCAGCCACGTCAAGCGTAACCATGTCGCTTGTGT
>JAMCZL010000040.1 GCA_023485745.1 Candidatus Martarchaeota archaeon
AATTTCTTTGTCAGCCCGTATATTTCAACAGAGTTATTCATTGTCATCCCTTAAGCTGCCTGGTTACGTTCACCATCGCATCTGCAAGTATCCTTTTGGATGCCAGGAGAGATTCGTTCCCCTTCTTCGTAATTGTATAGAAGTTCTTTACCCTGCCTTCTACAAGCTTCTTCTCTAGGCGTATGTAGCCTATCCTTTCCAGCACGGCAAGGGTATTATAAACGTCATTTTTTATCTCGCCCTTGTCGCCCTTGTACTTCGGCACGTGCATTGCAACGCGGTTTATGAGTTCGTAGGGGTACATCTCCCTCCTTTTTATGGAGCCTAGTATTACAAGCTTCATTATGAGATGGTACATGTCCTTGGTCATGTAGTTTTGCATTTCATTTCCTTCTTTCCCGCGTGGCAAGTAGTGCACCCCCGAATAAGCTATTTTAATTATAAACTAGTTTATTTTTAATCTAAGGTATTTAAATGTATCTCAAAAAATAGTTTATCTGCGCGCCACCAGCGATTACTCCGTTTCGGTTCAGCTTCGCAAAAGCTGCTCGTAACGTGCGGTTTCAAGCCTAGATCGGAGGAAACCGAAATCAGACAGGTCAAGATAGCGCGATAGAACGGCGTTCTCCTTTTCTATAAACTTCTCAGGCGTGCCATAGAGGTTTTGTATGAGCTTGCCGACATCTTCGATGTCCTTCGGCCTGTTGCTCTTCAATTTCATCAGAATCAGTAGTGCAGGGTTGACTACTTTAACCGTTTCACTGTCGTGCCCCAGGGTCCTAGTCTTTGCAAGACTCAGCAGATCCTCGATGTGTATGCCGCCCAAGTCTGCGGAGTAATATAAATCTATCGAGGTATTGGTTTCCCTGTTTATCAGTTTTTTAAGTTTTCCATCGTCGTACGTTTCATATATGAAGCCGTTTTCAAGTATTGCATCCTTCAGCATTTTAAGTGGCACGTCAGGCAGCTTTACGGCTACATCTATATCCTTGGTAAATCTTTTGTCTCCGAATATATATATGTTTACAGCCCTTCCGCCCAATATTGCAACGTCATCGAACAGCTTTTCAAGCCTGTGGTAAATGTCCAGCAGTTCCAGTGGGGTTATATTGTACTCCTTATCCCTGTTCTGCCAAGCTTTTCCCTTTTTTGACATAATGTTTTTTATTGCAGCCCAGATATTTAAGCGTTTTCTATTGGGTTTTGGCCTCGGCGGAAGGCTGCCTGGCACATTTATACAAAAACAATATATATCTCCCATTCAGTAAGTTTATCGTTTTTATGATAGTCCCTAAAAAATTGTCAAAAGGAGACAAGATTGCCGTGGTAGCTCCAGCCCGCAGCATTTCAATATTGGACAATGAAACCTGCAGGTATGCAGCCGAGAGCCTATTGCGGCTTGGGCTTGAGGTGGAGATATCCAAGCACGCAGGCGAGAAAGACGAATTTGGGTCGTCATCTGTCGCTTCAAGGGTCGAGGATCTGGAATGGGCCTTCGAAAGCAAGGACATACAGGGCATACTTACTGTGATAGGCGGATTTAACAGCAACGAACTCCTTGATTACATGGATTTTGACCTAATCAGGAAAAATCCAAAGCCGCTGTGCGGTTTTTCGGATATAACCGCACTGCAAAACGCAATATTTGCCAAAACCAGCATGGTTTCATATTCCGGTCCCCATTTTATCACATTTGGCATGCTGAAGGGGAACGAATACACAACAGAGTATTTCAAAAAATGCATAATGTCTGAAGGGCCTTACAACATTGCCCCATCAAAGGAGTGGAGCAACGACTCCTGGTACAGAGACCAGGAAAACAGGAAATTCTTCAGGAATGAGGGCTACAAGGTCATAAATAAAGGCTCGGCGGAAGGCACCATAATAGGCGGGAATCTCTGCACTTTAAACCTGCTTCATGGAACGCAGTACATGCCGAGCCTGAAGGACACCATCCTTTTTATTGAGGACGATGATGCAACCAATCCGGTAACCTTTGCCAGAGATTTCCAGTCTGTCATACACCAGCCGGGGTTTGAAGGCGTCAAGGGCATAGCAATAGGCAGGTTTGAAATCAAGAGCGCGATGACCGATGCGCTTCTGGAAAAGATCATAAAGACCAAGAAGGAGCTCGAAGGCATCCCCGTAGTAAGCAATGTGGATTTCGGGCATACGACCCCTCTGGCAACTTTTCCAATCGGCGGCACGGCGAAAATAAGCGCCGATGAAAATGGCGTTTCAATAAGAATAGAGAAGCACTAAACAATCGGGCTTGACAGAAGAAAATTCGACGGGTACCTAGAAAGATTTGATGGGTATTTTTCAGAACCAGCTACAGGAAGTGCAGAACGAATGTGACAGATACTTCTGAGTCATATAAGCATGCCTTGCTCCCTGAGCACGGTCTGCAGCTCCTTTATGTTTACGTCGATTGCGCGCACGCCGTCTCTCATGCACAGATATGCCGCAGTCGCGGCCGCTTGTCCCATTGCAAGCGCGGTACCTGTAACTCTTGCGCTGGCTTGCGCATCAAACTCCGCACTAAGGCATCTGCCTATAACAAACGCGTTTCCTACCCCTTTCTGTACTATCGCCCTGTACGGGATGTGGTACCACGAGGAATCGCCGCCTTCGAGGTGCACATACACAACGCCCTTCTCAGGATCGTGTATCTCTATTGGATGGCCGCAGCGCGCTATCGCGTCATCGAACCTTGCGTTGCCCAACACATCGGACCTCCTGAGCACGTACTCTCCTACTGCACGCCTTGTTTCGCGCAGCCCTATGCCTGACGCCGAATCAAGCAGGTACGCGTTTTCGAAGCCGTCGACCTCATTTATCAAGAAGTTGACCGATGATACTACCTGGTGGCGCAGGTCGTTTATCGCCTCAGCAAGCTCCCTGCCCGACTTGAAATCCCTTATCTTGATATGCGTGGCGTTGCATACGAATTCGCCCTTTCGGCTTGTGTTGAAAAGGAATTCGGCGTTTGCATCTGGCAAATACAACCTGTGCACTTCCTTGGCCTTCGTGACCAGCGGTGGCATAATCCTGAGTCTCTCCAGCCTCCCGTCCCTCAGCGTTACTGATATCAAATCAGGGTGCGCCTTTGAGAATTTTATTACCTCCTCTTCGTCAACATTGCCTACGCGGAACGGCAGGGTTGCTTCCTGGTGCCACCCTGCATTTTCCTTGCCTTCTATCACGCTCGATGTCGCGTAGTATGTCAGATCTGCATCGCCGCTGCTGTCAACGAAAAATTTGGAGCGAAGCGTCCTAGTGCCGTCCTTTCCAGATACTGTTACTGATGATATGCGATTGTCTTCAACACTTGCGCCAGTGACAAGCGAGCCGAAATAGGTAACGACACCGTACTTTGCAGCTAGGTAAGAAAGCGTCAGTTTCATCTCATCTGGCCTGAAGGGTATGAAGTTGCCGCTCTGACCCTTCGTGCCGCCGCGCTCCTTGAGCTCCGCCACTATTTCGTCGACTATGCCGCCAGTTATCTTTTGCGAGCCATCATACGTGTATACTCCAAGTATCGAAAGCACATAGCCATTCGTCCAGTTGCCTCCGAGCAACGTAGTGCGCTCTATTATCGCTGTCCTAAGCCCGAGCTTCGCTGCGGTGAACGCGGCACCTACGCCTGCCGGACCTCCACCTACAATAACTATATCGTAGTCCTCCATTGAATCATGCATAATTTCCACAGTATGTTTATATGCGTTCTTTATATATTTCTTATTACACAAATGTTTAGCCACGTAAAACATGTAACTGCGGAATATGTGTCTTTACCTTGTTTATACTTGTGCATAGTACAATTCCGAAATGTTTATAAGCTTACCATTCATTTTAAATATCATAGATAAATGGTGAGATAAATGAACAATTGGGCAAAGTTGCTTCCTTACTGGTTCTTATTGTTTACGATCGGGTTCGGGTGGTTTATACTGGCGCCTTTGGTGCCGCTGCTCGGCAAATCACTTGGCGTTGGGACGCCTTCGGTGCTGCTCCTGGTAAGCATGTACGGCTACACGATGGTAGTGCTAGGGCTGCTTGCAGGATGGATATCCGCGAAATTCACGGTCAAAGCTGCGATATACTATGCCGCTGCGATTTCCATAATAGGGCTGATAGGCAGAAGCCTGTTCACGTCCAACTACACTGGCTTCATAATATTCCAGATAATAGCTGCAGCGGCATATCCGCTCGCATTGGCACCAGTGGGCAGCGTGGCGGACTCGATATCCAAAGAGCATGCACACACCATCATAGGCGTAAGCGTGGGCATATTGTTCCTGGGCCTTGCTTTTGGTTCCTTCCTCGGACCCGGGCTTACAAGCGCACTTAGTATGAGCGGTGCACTATGGTTCACCGCAGTTCTTGCAATATTGGCTGCGATATGGGTAATACCCGGCATAAAAGGCTATCCAACGAACTACAAGGGAAAATCTCTTCACGGCGTGTTCAAGGTAGGCATGATAAAGAACTGGTGGATCGGCCTTTCCATAGCTTCGATGTCGGTAATGTTCGGGGGAATAGCCTCGACTATGTTGCTCCACTTCCACTATCCATTGTCTTCTGCACTGGCTTATGGAGGGCTTTTGGGAGGATTGGCATTCCTCGGGTCTGCTCTAGGTGCGATAATACTGCCGCCAATCTTCGAGCAATACAAGGCCATACGCGCAGGGTTAATTTTAACCTCGCTGCTGTCCTTGATATTCGTGACAACATTGGCATATTCCTTGGGCTTCGGGCCTAACATAGGCCTGCTGGTCGCGGCATTCTTCCTGTTCGGGTTCTTCGGCAACGCATTCTGGTCCATGGCTCTAACTTCGACTACGAGGTATGTTTCGGATCCTGCACAGTCGGGATTTGCCACGTCAATGTACAGCGTGATAACAAACCTCGGCGTAGCCTTTGTGCCGGTATTCCTGGGGCCTGAATTCGCAGTCGATGCTGCGGTTGGCGTAGCCGTAGTCTTTGCCATAGAGCTGATAGCATTTATACTGTCGCCTATGCTCAAGACGTCGGAAGCCGCTCCTGCCAAGGCAAGCACAGGGCGAAAGGTAAAGTGAGGCTGCTACAACTCCGCGCGCAAAACGCGGAGTATTTTTTTATATTCTTATGATTGCAGGCATATTTGCTATAAAACTCTTTTAAAGGCATAATAAAATGGAAAACAGGATAACCGGCAGCACCTCGTTGTACTGCATCATAGGCATGCCAGCGCATCATTCGTTGTCGCCGACAATACACAATGCGATGTACAGGAAGCTCGGAATGGACGCGGTTTTTCTTGCGTTTGACGTGGCTCCTAAAGACTTGAAAGCAGCAGTATACGGAATGAAAGCATTCGGCATAAAAGGCATGACGCTGACCAGCCCACACAAACAAGAGGTCATGAAATATATGGACTACATAGACCCGCTTGCAAAGGAACTGGGCGCTGTTAATGGCGTAGTAATAAAGAATGAGAAGTTCTACGGTTACAATACTGATGAACCGGGGGCAATAATGTCTCTTGAAAAGCACGGCATGGACATAAAAGCAGGCTACGCCTTGTTCGGGGCTGGAGGCGCGGCCCGTGCGATAGCTTTTGGGCTTGCCCACAAAGGCGTGAAATCCTTGCACATAATAAACAGGACGCTGGAGCATGCAGAAAAGTTTAAATCCGATCTGCAGAAGCGCTTCCCGAAAATGGAAATAAAGATTGCAAAGCTTGGAACCGAAAAAGCCGAAAGCATGATAAAGAACTCCAAGTACGTACTTAATGCTACTAATATAACTTTGGAAAATAGCAAGAATACGCCGGTTCCAGCTAAACTCATCAATAGCGATATGGTAATTTTCGACGCAAACTACGTGCCTTTGAATAACAAACTACTATCTGATGCAAAAGGGAAGGGATGCATCACAATAAACGGATTGGAGCTATTGGTTTACAATCAGGCAGTTGCATTCAAGCTGTTCACTGGAAAGGAGCCAGATATTAAAGTAATGATGAAAGCAGCTGAAGGGGCTGCAAAAGAATAGCACCTATTGCCAAACCTGTTGGGTACCTGCATGACACTCTTTCCATATTAACCCATAATTTATGTAACGATATCATCACAAATGCCGTGTGATAATTAAATATATTAGTTAATGAAAAAGCCCCAAAGAAGCCATAAATCTATAAGCTTTTATATTTACCTATGTTATATTATAATATAACCAGTCGAACCGCAAAGTTATTAAGTGTCAAGTTACTATATGCAATAAGTGGTATCATGAGTATATTCAAAAAAAGGCCTCAGAATCAAAAGGATTGTGGCGATGAATTGGTCAAAAGTCCGGTTTCAAAGGAAGCTTTGGCGCAGGTAAGAAGCCAAAGATATACAATACAAAGAGTCGAAGAAGACGAATCACATTCTTAGCCAACTGTTTCATTGCTCGTAAACCTTAACAATTAAAAGCAATATAAAATAATATTAGAATTACTAATATTATATTGGATATCTTACGGACTGCTTAATTTTCGCTTATAGCCGCTTGGCCCGTACATATGCAGCTATGCATAATCTATGCGGCGGGCAGGCGCAAAGTGCTATATATCTGGTAATTAACATTGCTACTATAAAGTGCAATATGCTATAACACCTGATTGAATGGTCCAATCCGAGAAGAAAAGACCGCATAAAAACGATTCTGGAACATGCGAACTTAGGACCAGTGCAAGCGAACTTGTCGACTTCGATGCAAAAGATTTGCCATTCATAGCTAAACCTGTGACATTTGGTGAAGATACAAGACTCTCAGAATCTGCCAATGTCGACACCATTTCGAATTCAGCAGCTAATCTAATTCGTACTGACGGTAACTCAGGGCCCAGCAAGG
>JAMCZL010000051.1 GCA_023485745.1 Candidatus Martarchaeota archaeon
ATGAGAATGTATACACCAGCGTACATGTTCCGTTCTACACTGCAATGATGGGCGGCAGGATAAGCGTGCCGACGCTTGAAGGGAGCAGGGAAATCACTCTTGGAGAAGGCACGCAGCCGAACGCGAAGGCAGTGCTCAAGGGCTATGGCATGCCGCTCTTCAGGTCCAATGGCAAAGGAGACGAGATAGTCACAATAAAGATAGATATGCCGAAGAGCCTGACGAAAGAGCAGAGGGAGCTGGCGGCAAGGTTCGAGGAGCTCGACAGGAAAAAGAAGAAGTTCGGCATATTCTGAGCCTATGGCGAGCGACGCTGCCATAGTATATTCCACAACAAGGGGCCTTAGGCAAGCTATTAATATATGACCGATTCATACCATATTGTACTTTCACTTTCTTTTGGGGGTTGACATGGCTGATGCTATAACTGAGGGGATAAAGCTCAAATTCGACGAGTTCTTCGAGCGGCATTACAAGGAAGCGATAGAATCACTGATGATCTCGTATCCGGAGAAGGCAAGCGTCAAGGTCGACTTCAAGGACCTTGAGAAGTTCGACCCGGATCTCGCAAACGAACTGATAGAGAATCCCGATATAGTGATGGCAGGGGCAAACGACTCGCTTAGGAGCATGATGGCTGGCGTTGCCACTGACGAGCATGAGACGCATGTGAGGATATTTGGCCAGACCGTCAATGTTCCTCTTGTGCAGGACGTCGGCTCGAAGTATATAAGCAAGATGATAATGCTCGACAGCCTCATAGTAAAACGCTCAGAAATAAACCCCAAGGTGAAGATAGGGGCGTTCAAGTGCTCCTATTGCGGTGCATCGTTCAAGGTAGATGTGGAGAAGGATGAAGTGCCGGAAGTATGCCCGCAGTGCAAGAGGAAGGCGCTGAAACAGATAGCTGAAGAATCGAGATTTATAAACCTGCAGAAAATAGCGGTGCAGGATCCGCTGGAAAAGCTTAGAGGCAATACCCCCACATGGCAGCTTGAGGTATGGATAGAGGACGACCTCGTAAATACCGTCATACCCGGAGACAGGATAGAGCTTACAGGCATACTTAGGATAAGGCCCAGGCGCAACTCGAGGGGCAAAACAGAAAAAAATGTTTATACTATGTTCCTTGACACGATATCGATAGTGCCTAAGCAGAAGGAGTTCGCTGAACTGAACATAACAGAGGAGGACGAGAGGAAGATAAAGGAGCTCTCGAAGGATCCTTCCATATTCGATAAGATAAGCGCCTCTATAGCGCCCTCCATATATGGCTATAAGGAAATCAAGCAGGCAGTGACGCTGCAGCTCTTCGGCGGCACGCCGGGTAAGACGCTCGTCGATGGAGGGATAATAAGGAGCGATATGCACATACTGCTCATAGGGGATCCAGGAAGCGCAAAGACAAGGATATTGCAGTCGGTGACCAGGCTGGTGCCGAAAGGCATATACGTCAGCGGGAAATCCGTTACAGGAGGAGGAATGACGGCAGTTGCCGAAAGAGACGATTTCTCGGAAGGGGGCTGGACCCTAAAGGCAGGGGCGCTGGTTCTGGGGAGTGGCGGGATTGTATGCATAGACGAGTTCGATAAAATAGGAGATGAGGACAGGGCCGCGCTCCACGAAGCGCTCGAATCGCAGACAGTGAGCGTCGCTAAAGCAGGTATAATAGCGACCTTCAGCGCCAGAGCGGCGGTGCTCGCAGCTGCAAACCCCAAGTACGGCAGGTTCGACCAGAACATGTATCCTGCTGAGCAATTCGACATCCCTCCGACACTGCTCTCCAGGTTCGACCTGATATTTCCGATAAAAGACATACTCGACGAGGCGCTCGACAGGGACATTGCAAAGCACATACTCACCCAGCACGAAGCCGCAGGCGCCAAGATAGCCGACATAGAAGGCTATGCGCAGGTCGAAGAGCCGCCGATAGATGCAGAACTGCTTCGCGAATACATAGCTTATGCGAAGAGGAACGTGTTCCCGCGGCTTAGTTCCGAGGCCATAGACAGGATAGAAAGCTATTACGTAGAGCTTAGGAAGAGCGGCGCGAAGCAGGGCGCAGTGCCGATAACGCCGAGACAGATAGAGGGCCTTGTGAGGATGGCAGAGGCGAGTGCAAAGACAAGGCTTTCTGATATAGTAGAAGTCGGGGATGCCGACAGGGCTATAGCACTTTCCGAATACATGCTCAAAACATTGGCGGTGGATAGCGGCGGCAGGCGCGACATAGACACCATACTGACAGGAATGCCCAGGGAGAAAGTAGATAAGCTCAACGCAATGCTAGCCATAATAAAGAAGCTCGAGGAATCCGAGGGCAGCGCTAAGATACAGAGGATAGTGGAGGAAGCGGAGAAAGAAGGCATAGACGCAAACGTTGCCAACAAATACGTGAACGAGTTAGAAAGGAGCGGCGACATATTCTCCCCCAGGCCGGGAGTGATAAAGACTGTGAAGCACGAGTCGGAATGATATGTGAAGTAGTGGTGCGCCGTAGCCTCCCTTCTGTTTTAGATGGCATTTGACTAAGCGGCTTTAAGCCTTGCACACTCATCGTGCCCAAGCTGGCACGTTTCATCCGTTCGGCGCGCTCGTAATGTCACAGCCATGCGCCTTGCCGGTATCGTTTCTGCTCCAGCCATGGGCGATTAGGCCCTGATGCACTCTGTGTGGGGAGAGCTTCCTCCGTACGAAACGGTGAGCCATCCGCGCACCACCGCTAATCTTATAAATGAGCAATTATTTAAGCATTCGGAAGCAGGTCAGGTCTTGTTAAGGGCCTTGGTGGCGTTGCTCACTGCACCGACCGCCTTGCCGGTGCTGTTTATTACGCTTGTTACTGTATGCGAGGCTCCGACTATGTCCTTGAAGAAACCAACAATGCCGTTTATCAGACCGGAAACGCCGGAAAGCGTGAGAGTGCCAGTGGTAAAGAAGCTGTATGCTACTGACGCGAGTATGAATAGCAGTATGAGCACCAATATAGTCTTTATTGCATCCTTGAGGAACTTGAAACCTATGAATATCACAACCACTATCAGTATTATGCCTATCACTGCGGATAGGTATTTAGGCGGGGTATAGCTCTGGCTTACCACTGAAGAAATGTTCAAGGACGAGTTTGATGCTGCGAATGATATGTTTCCAACAAGCAGCAAAGATATAGCAAGCAGTACATACAGGGGTTTGCGTTGCATCATGCTAAGACCAATATATTATTGTGCTGCACTTTTAAAAACCTTTGGTATACGTCCCCATGTATGTTACGGTATCGCCAGTTTTATGTCCGACGCATCGACGGTTTTCCTCTTGGCGTGCTGAGCCAGCCTGACGGCCTTTTGGGCCACGTCGAATGCTGTCTTCTCTAGATACTTCTTGAACTCCTGCTTTGCTTCCTTGCTAACCCGGGACGCACCGGCATCTTTCAGCATCTTTTCCACAGAACTTTCGGATATGTACATAATATCACATCATTCGGGTACCTATGACACCCACAGGTCCGACTTAGACACTGTTGATTCTCAGCACATTATTAAAACTTTATCTGGTATAATCAGTTATGCCCAAACACATTGCCAACGCAGGAAGAAAGCGCCATAAAGGTAGCGTTTACTACCTCCTGTTTTTGGGAATATTAGCCCTTGGGTCTGCATTGGCGATAGCGCTTTATTCTGGACCAAACTACATGTATGACGATATCTGGTATATTGACGCGGCGCATTTGTTGGCGCAGGGCAATAGCGCCTTTATCCTTTCCAAGTTCTCTTTTGCATTTTTCAAGACGGTGGTATTAGGCCTGTCGTTCAAGATTTTAGGTTATGGAAATGTGCAGGCGATCCTGCCGAATTTTGCGTATTTCCTCATAACGATATGGTTGGTGTTTCTGATAGGCAAGCGCATTGATGGCTATGCGCTGGGATTGATAGCGGCGCTCGTCGCCGCCACAACGCCATTCTTTGTCGCGCATGCTACTAGGGTAAACCCTGATGTGGCTCTAGGAATGGGATTGGCGCTCATCTTATACCTGTTCTTCAGGTACATCGATACAGCAAAGTTGAAGCGCAGCACAGGCATATATCTGCCATTCGCAATAGGTATTGCAACATCATTTGCAATATACCTCAAAACGGAGGGTTTTCTTATCATATTTGCAGTGGCAGTCTCCATCCTTGTGCTATGCGCGTATTCCCGTATAAGCACTAAGCGTGGTAAAGCATACCGTAGAATCATAAGCCGGAAATTCATCGTGTATTCGGCAATTGGTCTTGTTGCAGGCCTACTGATATACTTCTCGGTCTTCTACCTCTTACTTAATGCTCCGTTCTTCAGCATAGAAAACTATGGCGGTGCTGCGGCGCCTACAGGAATAAGCAAGACTGCAACAATTGTGGCATTGCTCAATCCAGATACGTTTTTTCTGAGCATACAGTCCTTCAATCCGGATATTGTGCCGCTTGGATTGGTCTACATATTCGCGCTTATAGGCACTCTGATAGGAATAAGGAAACGCAGTACAGAGGTATCATTTTTGAGCCTGGTAATGTGGATCATATTCTTGTACCTGTTTTTTGGCCCTGCGTCGCCGACCAGATTTATAACTGTACCGACTGTGACCAGGTTGTTTAGCGCAATCATAGCGCCGTTGTCGGTGCTCTCGGGTTATTTCATTGTATCAGTTTACCGATCCTATAATAAGCACCGGAGGCATGCAAAGAATATGGCGCTGCTTCTGTCCATGTTCCTGTTATTGCTGCTCGCAGCTACGAATATACCCATATATTTGGGCTACCATGCATACGCGTTGGGCATACAAGAAACGCGGGGCCTCTTAAGCAGTGCAAATGCTGAGCTGTTAAATCTGTCTGCTGGCAGCAATGTCACTGTATACCTGAATACATCTGTTGGGTTTAGGCTGGTCACCTTTTTTGATATGCGGTTTGTAAGCAACTATAGTAAATATGAGCATTTCTTTGATATTCGGGCCATGGCCTTCAATGGCATTACCGTATATACGTGCCCCAGTGTGCTACCCGCACATGCATACCTTATGGCCTTCTTGCCAGTATATACAGCAGATAAAACTAGCAGCGTAGGCAATGTAATAGGTGAATGGGCCGGAAGCAACTGCACGCTAAAAGAAGTCTGGAACTATTCCGAGGAAAAGACATATTACGGATATATGGTGCCGCAAACAGTAAGGATATACAGCATAACGGAAACCTGATGAATCTATAGCACTAGATGCGATGCACCGCAGGTTAATGCTTGCCGTATATGCTCTGGTCGGGATTTGAACCCGAGTTTCGGCCTTGAGAGGGCCGCGTCCTTGACCGGGCTAGACGACTTAAAATTCGCAGAATTTTTGCCAGCCATTTTCAAGCACCTAAATCTTGTTTCAGCAGAATCGAACCCGCTTTTCCATTAAGCATTAGAAAGTTTAAATTTATAAGCGCATCGGGTTCACTTTTGTTTGCCAATCGAACCCTGGGCGAAATGCCAATAGCTGCGCAAGCAGAACGGCATTGAGCATTTCTATTCTATGCCTTTTATTAAAACCCATTAAAACTCATCAATTAATTTGTATGCCTCTTTATTTAATGCTCAGAGCTGCAAGCTGAGCTCAGGTAAATTTTTAACAAGCTCGGCATCTTCTGTATAAGCATTATTATCCCAATAATCCCTTGAATTAGATTTTGGGTACCTGGTCGGCTGTTGGTGCATATAGCTTAAATAATTAAAATGAAATAGGTCTACAGCTAATACTGTACTCTTTAATAAATAAGACATTTCCCTTGCGTACTTTACAGCCTCGTTTATTTGTGGAGATTTAGATGCGCCATCTATGGACCCGACAAGTGTTCTAGCGCTTTCATATATAGCATCAGAATTTGATGAATCGTATTCTGTAGAAAATTTTAACGCTTTGTCTAAGGCTTCTTTCGAATCGTTATCATTTATGTAGAGGGTTTTAAGCCAAATATCCTTCATATAATGGATATCTTTTGACTTGTCTTCTAGCTTATTGATAAAATTCACGGCCGTATTTGCCATAGAATTAGCTTTATCTATTATAGGGGTTAATAAATTAGATAACAGCTCTAATAATCCAGAATCAGACTTCGAATCCCTCTTTATTTTTTCTGGGTAGTTTTTAAACTTTTCCATCTCTAATATGAATCCACTTATAGATTGCTTAGATATTTCTATCGCAGTATGCCCAACTTCATGGGGATTTATATTTAAGCAGAAGTAACCTAGCGCCTTGGCAATATTTTCTGAAGCTTGCTGAAAAAAGAATACCGCCTCTTTGTATTTTTTTGCCTCTGTTAGGATGCTCGAAGCTTCAATTTGAGAATCCCCGTATTCAACAAATTTCAGTGCAGATGCCCTATTTTTTGTGTACATAATTATCTACCTATTTGGATTAATTATTTTATGAATACCTTAAATATAATACCTTCTTAATCTGCTTTTATAACTAAATCTGTTTTCAAAAGCTCGGATTTAGTAGCATTTCGTCGTCAAATTTTCAATCACCTATTTTTGCCGTCGAACTTCTAACCATTAGATATTGGCGTCGCTTTTCCTGCACAGATTTAGTGCCCGTCGCCCACCTCTAAAGCCGCCTTCGGCGGCGACCGGCGGGCTCGGGCAGGAACTTTTGGGAAAAGTTCCATCAAAAGCCGCTTTTTGCCCGGCTCCAAAAAGTGGCTCCTTCTTGATTAAACTTCTTTCTAAGAAGTTTAGGTCCCTTTAACTGCTTGGTTGCAAGCTTAAGCCATTTGTGGCGCGCCCCTCGTGAGCGAGCACAGCGAGCGATAGAGCTGGGCTAAAAAGGA
>JAMCZL010000002.1 GCA_023485745.1 Candidatus Martarchaeota archaeon
TCCAAGCTGGTAAGGGGCATGTACCCTACAAGCGCGCATGCCGTAGAGTCGGGGAGGATGGAAGAGCAGATAATGGAGCTCGCGCTTGCCGAAAGGCCGTCCGATGCCGAGATGCTCTTCAAAAAGAAGCCTACGATAAAGATGGAAACAAACGACGAGGTACAGCCATTTGGCCCCAGCGTGCAGATAAACAATTTCAAGCTGTACAACATAAAAGCAGACATGAGCATGGAAAAGATGCATCTAGATTACGATGCGACTGCCACCACGTCCATAAAAGAGCTGTACCAGAAAGGGCTTCCTGTATCCCAGATATCAAAAGGCCTTTCGGCCGGGCTTTTCGGGCTAAAGGGCAAAAGGAAATTCGTCCCAACGAGATGGAGCATAACCGCGGTGGACGATACGCTGTCGAAGAGTGCCAGAGAAAAGATAAAGGAATACGACAGCGTCGACGCAATATACGCCTACTACAAGGTTGCACTTGACAATCGCTGGCTTATATTCTTCATGCCTGGAAACTGGGAATACGAATCCATAGAGGCATGGTATCCGAATACAATATGGAACGCCGGAGGCTCAGAAATATCTATTTATTCCTCGTACGAGGGCTACAAGGGACGCAAGACCTATGCAGAGATAGGCGGTTGCTATTACTCCGCAAGGCTGGCAGTGACCGAGAAGCTCGAAGGCATGAAAATGCAGGGCAGGGTACTGATACTCAGGGAGGTGCACGACGGATATATAATGCCTGTGGGGGTCTGGAACGTAAGGGAGCACGTGAGGGAAACCCTGGAAAGCGAGCCAACCGTGCTAAACGGAATCAAAGATGTCTTCGGATTTATAAAGCAAAAGTTGGAGATACCTCCAAACGCGTGGGTGGCAAACAGCGGCCTGCTAAGCCGCATAATAAAGCAAAGAAGAATAGGCGACTACTTGCGCTGACGCGCTACGCATGTATTGAAACCTCCAGATCAGCGAAGAAATCGGATTCCCACACAAGCTTTAACCTGGAATCTAGAAGTTCGATCCTGTATTTCCTTCCGGCCATCAATTCAGCCCTGACACGTATCCCGTTGTCTTCAGGCCTTGCTTCTTCAGAGCAAACTACGTCATCCAAATAGAGAATCTTAGCAAAGCATATCTTTTCGACTGGCAGTTCGCGCGTCTTCGGGTCTGGGAACACCACGGAGATAAGGCAGTCTTCTGTTTTTGGTTCGATTCTGCGCAGGCAGGATTCGCCTGCATTTTCCGCACCATTTTCATAGCCACGGAAATCATGCGTCCTTACAAACATTGTGTCGTGTGACTGCTTTCCGCTTTCATCCCTAGATATATATGTCAGTGCGCACACCCTTTCATCAAGATGCTTCAATTTCGATACAACGCTATCCTCATCAGAGTATGTGAATATGAGGTCCTTGGATGCCAGCGCTGCAATGTCAGGAGCCTGCTTAAAATACAGCTTGGTCTGGCACAACCTCCTTATCCTCGGATCTATATCCATCGCGTTGTGCGCCAACAGCACGAGGCCTATGCCCTTTTTTCTGAAGTCCTGAATTTTGTATATCAAATCTTCAACTGCAGCCGAATTTTTCTCGCCAAATATAAGCTGCGCTTCTTCTAGGCATATAATCATCCGCAGGCTTTTCTCCCCGCGGTTGTCAAAGGCTTCTGCAGCCATGTATAGCTGGTTCAGTATCGCAGCATAATAATATCCTCTCGAATTGCCGCTGGCATTCGAAAGGTCAAACACTATCCCATCATCCAACAGGCCATCTATCTGAACGCCGTCTTCAACTGAATACTCCGGCCTGTTTAAAATTTCAATCAGCGTCTCTAGAGAGGATTTTATGTTTTCACCATGTTTGGTATACTTAACCCCAACATTTGTCCTTTTCCCGTGCATCGCAATTACGGAATCCATTATTGCCCTATATACGTCTACAGGATGAGGGTTTTTTGTATCAGAATAAATTTTTCTAAATGCATTAATTAGGCATTTCTCCAGAGGCTCCTTGTACGGACCTGCCTTTACCGCCGATGCCAGTATCAAAGCCAAATTATGATAGAAGAATTCGGTCTCCACACCTTTGGGGCACGAAAAAAAGTTTATGGGAACCCCATCCGCACATATCCTTATCACGTTCATCCCGCGGCCAGATGCGAAGGCGTCCCATTCGTCAGTAGGCGCAATTATTGCTATTAGCGGCCTTACATGCGCTTCTGTGCTCTCCCCAGAAACCTCGCCCAGAGACGCGATCTGGTGCATTATATTCATGGTCTCCATGGTCTTGCCAGATCCTGGCAGTCCACTTATAATACAGCCTAGGTTCAACGTAGAAAGCTCAAGTTTCATCTCTTCACCGGTGTCAAAAACGCCATTTTTCATTATCGTGCCTACTGCAATGTCCCCGCTGGATACATACCCGGCTGTTTTTACTACATAACTTATTGCCCGCGCATTTGGGAAAGAGAGCAGCTGCCTTGCATGGGCTGCACCAAAGGTCAGGCTATTAAATCTTCTGCACAAATCAAAAATGTTGGCCGAGTTGTTCAAATAGCACGTTCTGCTTTCAAGCACTACAAACTTTGAGCAAAGGTACTGCTGCATTCTAAGATTGTCGTCTCCCGTAAAAATTACAACTTTGTATGCCACACCGTTTTTCAGAATAGATTCGTTTATAGAATAAAGCAAATCCTGCAGCATAGCCCCGTCCCCAGACCCGTAGAAAATTTCGAATTGAGAAGAGATCCCTCCGCCAAGCCCGAACGCTCCCCTGCCCGACTGCCTGCTTTCCCTTACTCCGCGATTGCTCAAGGCACTCTCTATTTGCGCCTTCAGCCTCTCGACACTTCTTTCATCCTGCGGCAAAAATGCCATTCCAAACATCCCGGAATCCAGCCCAAGATCAAATACATCCTCGAACAAGCTGCTCTCTTGCCGCCCAGCCTTCCTGTAAATCGAATATAGCTGCAGCTTTTCCGGAGTATCAAAGCGCGCTTCTTTGAACCTGATACCGTTAGATGAGTTGGACAGCATCCTGATCCTAAATTCCGGGTCTTCGGACTCCAACAAAAGCACGGTCCTTTTTTCTGAAATCGTGTTGATAATAGCAAACGCGTCGGCTCCCATCGCCTCAATGAATTCGTCCCTGCTTATCCCAGAGCTTGGCAATTTAACTATTTCAAATGCTCTGCAATCCATCATACCACCAGCAGAATCATCAAAGAAAGCGCAGCAACAAGGGTCATTGCGCACTTCAAGAGCCTCGAAATTTTATATGCCGGCTTGATCGCTTCAAGATAGACAAATCCGATCAATGCCGCCGCGCCTGCAACGAGATACGGGTTAATTCCGATGTGGAATCCATCTGCGGCCCGTGAAATGCTAAACGCGATACCGAAAAGCGAAGCCGAAATTATCGATAACCTGAAAGCAAGCTCAAACTTTCCCGGTCCAATAATGTATAATGCCGCCTTTTTTACCATATCCCCGCCGAATAAATTAAAGCAGAAACCGTAACTAGGAATAACGCTCCCAAAGCCATTTCCAAAAATCTTTTAGCGGCAAGGCCGCGCGCAGGTGCAGCATTTAGCGCAGCATAAATGTTTGCAGAGTTGAGCAGCAAAGTTCCAAAGACAATGCCGTAAAATGCAAATTCCCTGGCGTTCAGCAATAAACCACCTTTGCAAATCTGCAACAAATAAGGGCTGCGGCAACCAACCCGGTCGGCCTGCAGTGTGCAATGTCTTCAACAAGTTTTCTGGATGCATCGCGCCCAGGCAAAAGCAAAAGTGTCGCGCCGTCGCGCCGTCGCAGTTTTCTGTAACTGCCCAGGTCTGCACTGTTGTATTCCAGCACTCCTGCCATTAAACTGCGTCTGCGCCCTCGTCCTGCCGGGCGCTGCATCGCCACGCCCTTCCTGATCGTGGCAATGCCTATTGCGCTTTTCATGCCCTCCAAGCCTAGAATCCATTCGCCATAAAATCTCAGCCGTTCTCTGGCATTCTGCAGGGCAAGAAAACGCTGTAGCTCCTCACCCTCGATATTTGATATGCTTTTCAGGCCCAGCCTGGTGCCCAAATGCTCCTTTAAATCGTTAAAATGTATGCAACCGCCATTCTCCTCAAGAGCAGTGTAAATTGCTTCAAGCAGCACATTTTCTCCAATCCAAATAACACTCTTGGCTCCAGTGCTCAAATTTATGGTAACCTGCCCTCTATCGGCACTGGCGTCTGCAGTAATTTTTGTTATAAGAAGCACCGCAGCACCTAAGAAAATGACGTAAAGGTCAGACCCTGGCGCATATATTTCGAAATAAGAAAATGCCAGTAAAAGCAGCACGAGCATTGCGAAATATGTGCCTTTGCGTATCAACTAATCACTTTGAACTATCCAACACAGACGAGATTCTTTCAAGAAGCTGCTTGTCCAGGCCGATGCTTCTTAACATTACATCACCTGCGCCTACATCAAGCTTCTTCATGTATTCAAACACCCTTTTCGAGAAATTAAGCAGATCTGCATTAAGTCCAGAGTATTCTCTGTTAAGTTTATCCAGCCTAATTATCTCCTTGGAAAGGCTCCAGTTGGCATCAGAAAGCAGCTCAATCCTCCGATCCTCTCTACCAGACCTGTTTTTCCTAGATTCAGGCAAAACTCCATAATAATCAAAATAGCCCAGATACTCTACAATATATGGGTAAAGCGATTCCATAGCCACTTCATAGAAATCCTTCAGCAGCGCAACTAGCGTGATGAAAAAGTATATTCTAATCATCTTTTTGGCATCGCTCTCCGAGTTAAAATAATACTTAAGGCAGATCCGCTTCGAGCCGAACTCCGCATACACATCTTTAAATTCGGAAGAGCCGACCCTGTACCTGAGCAGAGTGCCATGGCCAACCTGAACGAAGTTTGGAATGCATGACAGAAAACTTTTCAAGCTTAAGAAATTCGAGGTAAATTTTGCCTCAACAGCAATGACCGAAATATAAGTTGGCTCGTCTTTCATTTATCAACACCTGCACAGAGCTCGCAGGATGCATGCAACGCCCTCGCTATCTCGGGTGCCATAATCCCGGCGTCTGCCATAAGCACGACCAGATCAGACCTCCCCAACCCAAGTTTCTTCAAGAGCAGGGCCAGCTGCCGCAGCTCTATCCTGCCTCCGTTATCGTTTATAAACTGCACCACCGCGCCTTTTGACATGCCATCTGCCAAAGCAGAATCTACGACTTTGAAAAAGGCTTTACGGCCAACGTTTATCCTGAGCCTACTTTTCCTTCCCTCAATCATGTGCATATTAAACGACCTTCACAAGAATGAAATTGTTGCGCTCTTCAGAAGTGCGCCGCGCCATGGATACTACGCAGCTTCCCCTTCCAAGATTTCCCGTAATGCCGATATCCGAGCCTATCCTTTTAGAGAATTCCGCCGATCCCGCATCCATCTTATTGAGTTTGAACACAAAGCAGCACCCTATATTTGAAAGCGCTTCCGAGTTCATGTCAGATGCCTGCTGGGTTGCGAGAACAACAGAAATGCCATATTTTCTGCTTTCCCTAAGCAGGTCGTTTAGCGCATGATGGTCGCAGAGCTTCCACGCTTCGTCCAGCACAAGTAGCGTATCTGTGCTCTCAGAAATGTCCCTAGAATGCATTGCATCTGATATCGCATTGACAAGAAGCTTTCCGGCCGCAATCTTTTCGGCACCGCTTTCTATTTCAGACAAATCCACCACTCTGGCGCCTTCAAATATGCCGTCAAATTCGAAGCCGCTTCCGCATGGCAATATGCATCCATTTCCAGCAGTTTCGAGCTTTGCTGCTGTGTCCCTGCAGTTTTCAAGGCTGCCGATATCCTCTATAATGCCATCAAGCGAAATGGAGCCTTTGCGCTGCATGCCGATAGCCTTTTTTATGGCCTTGACATCCTCGCTATCAAATCCGTAGAGGTCTGCCAAAACCCATTCCATCTCGGCGGCAAGCCGGACCGGATCCCTGCGATACATGTCAACCAGTCCTATTCCGGCACCGCGGCAGATCCTGTATACTTTACCGCCGAAGGATCTGAAAAGGGCTACGTACTCCCCGCTCCAATCCAGAACTATGGCATTATAACCAAGGCCCATCACATAACTGGATATCAGCGATTTAAGCAAGAAGGTTTTTCCCGAGCCGCTCATGCCTACCGCGGCAACATGCGGATTTACAAGTTTGTCGGTGTTGAGCAAGAAAGGTATTCCGTATACCTTTGTATTGCCCAGATAAACCCCGCGTTCAAGGTCTTCGCCATCGAAGATTGGCTCGGACATGCGCACAATCGGCAGCGAAGCCGAGAGCGCCCTGCTGTTGGATACTATTTCAAAGTCATTCATTCGCACCACTGTAGTCTATCTTAAGGAAATCCAGCAATTCATTGCCATACAGCTGCCTGCCCTGCACACCAAACCCCGCTTCGAACTCCGAGATTATTCTGAGCAGCGCAGATTTTGCAGCCTCTACTGCCCCGTACCTGCTTTCAGATGTCGCATTCACCACCACATAATAAATCAGCTTGAGGGCCCGGCGGCCTTCTGAAATGCCCTGCATCTGCCTCTGTATGTGCTTTATCTCGTTCTCAAGAGCCTCTGCCTTAATCTTATTCCGTTTTAAATTCCTGTAGGAGATATCGGCGAATTTCATCTTCTTCATCCTGAGTTGCGTTTCTAACCGGTCAAGCAGACCCCTTTTATCCAGATACTCTACCGAGACAACAAGCTTGAAGGGCGTATTTGTCCTCTCTATTATGCCCTCGAACT
>JAMCZL010000020.1 GCA_023485745.1 Candidatus Martarchaeota archaeon
GGCGCAATACCTGTATTCTATACGGAGAATTTCCCGACGAAGTACCGGGCATCAGGAGCCAGCGCGGGATACCAGATATCCCAGGTATACGGAGGGGGGCTTGTGCCAATACTGGCCGGCATGATACTGGTTGCAGTGGGAATACACATTGCCTACCTGTATATAGGAATAATGATAATGATATACACGGTAGCCGCAATGGCAGCGATACTGTACTTCAAGGATACAACCAAGCTGGATCTTGTCAAGTATTCGGGATAGCCTTTTGCTATCCTTTTATTTCCCTTCATGCGAAACACCAAAGGGTAAAGGCAGGCATCGAAAGCTTTTAATATCTATTAATCAATAAAGAATAACGCAAAAGGTGCTTATTATAAAGATAAAAGAGATACGCGCACTTTCGGACAATGACCTCAGGTCAAAGATCAACGACTTGGTTCTTGAGCTGGCAATAGAGAAGAGAAAGGTTGCAGCTACCGGGGTTTCGAGCAAGGTAGTAAAGATACGCGAGATAAAAAGGACAATGGCACGAATGAACACAGTGCTTAATGAGAGAGGTGCAAAGAACAGATGACAGACATATGTCCAAACTGCGGTCTTCCTAAGGAAATATGTGTTTGCAACGTGCTTGAGAAAGAAGGCGAAGAAAAGATAAAGGTCTATACGAAGAAGGCAAAATTCGACAAGGTCATGACCGTCGTCGAAGGCATAACCTCCGACGAAATCGAGAATACCACCAAGGAGCTCAAGCGCAGCCTCGCATGTGGAGGAACCTACAAAAACACAGTAATAGAACTGCAGGGAAACCACAAGAACAAGATAAAGAAGGCGCTGATAGGGCTCGGCTACAAGGAATCCAACATAGACGTAGCCTCGTGAACCGGAAGCAGTCCGGCACTATTCAACCTTTTTCCCGTGCGCCTGTCCTATTATTCTGAGCTTCCCGCCGGCAAAAGCCCTATCAAGTTCAAGGCCGTTTCCAAGCCTGTCGAGCAGTATCGCAACTGCGGCCACTTCTGAATGGGGCTGGTTGCCTATTGCGATATTGTAATCCGCATTGTCATAATACCACCTGTCTACTTTTTCCGCCCCGGCAACGATCAGCAGGTCCCTCTTGCGCATTGCATTCAGGTCCAGGCCCGATACGTTGAGGCCGTACATGGTGAGATGGGCAACCGCGCCCCCATTTGCCTTCCATTTTTCTGCGTACGCCCTTGCGTCTTCAGCAGTGCCAACTTCGAAGTCCTTGCCGCCCCATTTCGCCAGCACCTTTCTAATGCTTTCAACAACCTTGTAGTCGTCTCCCTCAAGAATGAAGCCGTCCGCGCCGAAAGCCCTTGAAACCAGGCCAACGTGCGTGGTTATCCTGACGTCGCGCTTAGGCCTGTGCCCTATCCTTAAAACATAAATCTTTCCCATTGATTCAGCCATTATATGGAATCGTAGCCAAATATTAAAGCATTTGTTGTACATTAATCATGGATTGCCATGGCTGTAATCGGAATAGAGAGCAGCGCTCACACCTTCGGAGTAGGGATAGTGGAAAAAGGAAAAATATTGGCAAATGAGAAGATGATGTATCCCATCTCAGACAAGGGGATAATACCCGCCAAGGTGTCCGAATACCATGCAAAAAATGCAAGCACTGTAATACGCCGCGCCCTCTCGGCTGCGCACATGGGCCTTGGAAATGTAGAAGCGGTGGGCTATACGAAAGGGCCCGGTCTCGGGCCGTGCCTTGAAATAGGCATGCTTGCGGCAAAAACGCTGCACGAAAAACTCGGCATCCCTATTTACCCTGTAAATCATGCTGTGGCCCACATAGAGATAACAAAGCACCTTTCCGGTTTCGCGGATCCCATGGTCCTTTATGTTAGCGGCGGCAACTCGCAGATACTGTCGCTTGCTGGCGAGCACTACCACGTGCACGGGGAAACTCTTGACATAGGTGTCGGCAACATGCTTGACAATTTCGCAAGGGCCGCCGGCATGAAGCCCGCATGGGGGTCAACCGTGGCAAAATTCGCTGCCGGCGGAAGGTACGTAAAGCTGCCCTACACCGTAAAGGGAATGGATTTTACGTTTACCGGGCTGCTGACAGCAGCCATAAAATTGCTGCCTTCAAGCAGCGTGGCAGACGTTTCATTCTCCATGCAGGAAACTGCATTTTCCATGCTTGTAGAGGCAACCGAAAGGGCTTTGCTCCTGAACGGAAAGGATTCTGTCATACTTTGCGGCGGAGTGGCGCAGAGCCTTCGACTAAGGGAAATGCTAGCAACGATGTCCGCGTCGCACAAAAAACGCTTCTATGTCGCAGACAACCAGTTCAACGCCGACAACGGCGCCATGATTGCATACGTCGCGGAGAGGATGAAAGAATCCGGATGCACGCCGCTGCGCTCAGATCTGACAATAAACCAAAAATTCAGGATAGAAACGGCTGGTGTTCCATGACCGGAATAAAGGGCGCTACAAAGATTGCCGAAGGCTCGGAGGCCGACATATACGAGTCAAGAATGCTCGGCGTGCCAGCAATAATAAAATACCGGCGCAGGAAGCCCTACCTCATAAGCGAAATTGAAGAAGAGATCCGCGTGCAAAGGAACAAAGCCGAAGCGCTGAACATGAATTCGGCAATTATTGCAGGCGCCAGGGTCCCGAAGATACTGCTGTTCACCGCGCATTCAATATTCATGACAAAAATAGCAGGCATCCAAATGGCACGCATGGCCCAAGATGACAAAAACTACAACCCTGCAGCCGAAGGCAGCGGAAAAATGCTGGCGGTTCTGCATGCCCACAATATAGCGCACGGCGATTACACGCCTGCAAACATAATAGTTGACGACAGAGGCCGCGCGTGGGTCATAGACTTCGGGCTTTCCCAAAGGACAAATTCTGAAGAGGACAAGGCATTCGACCTGCTGCTATTCAAGCGCGCGGTCAGCCGCGATTGCTATAAGGCATTCGTAAATTCGTACTCTGAAAACTATCGGGCAGCCAAAAGGATACTTAAAAGGCTGTCAGATATAGAGCGCAGGGGCAGGTACCAGTCGCGCACCATGGCACAGGCCTAGAACCTGCCAACATTGGCGAACTCAACCGTGGGTTCAGCGTACTCAGTTACTGTTTCATCTACAACTGGCGCAACCACGGATCTGGAATAGCCTAGCAGTATTACCCCTATAAGGGTAACTATGTCTATCACCATGAAGTATATCAGGTTTGTGTTGTATACGTACTGGTATGTGGAAAGCCCTATCACCACCAGTCCGCCAAGCATGCCTATCCCGAATCCATGCTTGACCTTGAGCAAGATCGTTATGCTGCTGAGAAACTCTAGGAATTCGGCTATTGACATTAAAAGTATGAATCCGTAGCTTATGTTTATCCTTGCAAAAAAATTCATAAATCCAGTATTATAAATATAAGTGAACAGGTATATGACCTGCTCTATCCCGAAATACATGAAGAGGAGGAAGGATGCCATCAGAAAGCCTGCCGAGACAAATGCGATGTTTCCAAGTCGCGCGGCCTTTGCGCCGCTGAAGTTGGTCACCTTGTCTATATCCTCAAGGCAGTAATAATCGTTATTGTGCTCTACTATATCGTCGAAGCAGAAAGGCCTGTGGCACACCGCGCATATTGCGAAAGCAGGCCTCCACGGGTGCCATACGCAATTTAGCCCCATGGCCGCCTGCTCACTCATCTCCCTCTTTGCGGATTTCTTCTGCCTGGGCTTCTTACTATAGTCCTTCTGGTTAGCGCCTTCCATCGAAAGCGTTGCGTTTATTATGTCGCTTGTTGCCATAGGTGCGACAAATACGCCAGAGGCCTGCTCTACTGGATAAACCGGCGCCTGCTCTGCTACGGGCATGCTAGCTGGCTGCGTGCTGCCGGTCTGCTTCTGCGCCTGGACTACAACTCCGGAGTTTGGCACGCCCTCGTTTTGCCCCTTTAGCCTACCCTTTTCTTCCCGTATCTTAAATATTAAAAGCTCATCGGGATTTACAGCCATCTACACCAGCTTATTATCCTTTCTCATGGCCATTCTCTTCTTCTTTTCGAATATTCCCCTATGCTTTGCGCAGCTTATGCAGTAATAGACCTTCCTTCGCTCAAAGAACCGCACGTCGTTAGCGTTTTTCATGTCAGTGCTAAAGCTTATGGCCTTTTCAAATGTAACCGCCTTGTTCCTTGGCACCTTCCTGCCGCAGCTTTCGCAAATAACTAAAGTATTTTTTCCTCTCAATTTAAACACCACTATATCTGTATATTGAAGTAATAAAAATATTCTTATAAAAAGGCTGCCTGCAAAAACACCGGCAAAGCCCTGCCTGCCAAGCAGCCATTTGCCGGTCGTTATTCCTGCTTACGACAGCATGGAAAGCGATTTATATCTATTTTACAAAACCAATATCGATGATGGTCCATATAATATCAGAGAATCCGGCAAAAGGCATAGCCATTTCGAACATGCTGAACACATACGGTACGCACTCAACCATATCTGAGGACACTGAAATAAGCACGGAGCGCGAGCTTTTGGAGGTTAAGAATTCGCTCGGCCGCGCCGACAAGCTTATAATCGTGGCCTCGAACCCGCTCGAACTGATGATAAAATCCAACAAGATAGGCGAATCGGCAGCGGCGGTGTGCAAGGACCGCGAGGATGCAGAGGCAGCATCGTCCTCTGGTGTCGATATACTCATATTTGATGTGCGAATGCCAAAAGAGATAATCGTCGACAATGTCAGCGCATTTCTAGGGCTTGCAGGCAAGCCAGCCCAGCAGCCCTCCCAGAAGAAAGGCTCCAGGCCCCAGCAGCAGCCGCAGAAGTACCAAGCACCGCAGAAACCAAAATTCCAGCAACAGCCCACGGCCAAGGACGGCGAGGGAAATGCGGGCAGGCTCGGCAGCATTCTCAGCATCATACAGCCAAAGAAGGGCGCAGCCAGGCAGCAGGCAGAGGAAGAAGAGGACCGCAAAGGCCCGCCTCCGAAGGGAATATCAGGAAAAATAAAGAACATCTTCGGAATAATGGATTGATTGCATGAGAATGTTGTGCGAGAAGGCGGCAAAGGCTACACTGCCTGCAGTCAGGTCAATAGCTGTGGACATCCTGTCAAGGGAGTATTCGCTGAAGCAGTCCGAGATATCGGAGCGGCTCGGCATCGCCCAGGCCGCGGTAAGCAAGTACATGAACAGGAACTACTCAGACAGGGTGAGCAAAACCATTTCAGCCCTGAATTCAATCGGAATCGACAAAAACATAAAAAGGGCGCTGAATAAAAACAAAGACACCGGCAACGAACTCATGAAGATTGCCGTGAGCAAAAAGGTCCTGGAAATAAAAGTCTAGCTCACTTGTCTAATTTTGAGAAGGTCTTGTAGTTTAGTATCTCGAGCCCTGCATTCTCGACCTGTATCCTGGCAACATCCTGCTTTCTCCTGAAGCCTGGAAGTATTGCGTCAGAGACCCTAACCGGCCTAGTGTAGTCGTAGATCCTTTTTATAAGCTCAAAATATGATTCCGCCCTGCGCACGTCCCTGCCGTTCAGTGCTTCGGTCACCTCCCTTCTGAGCTCCCCTACAAGATCCATGAGCCCGAGCAGGTATGGCTCTATTGACACTCCAATCTCCCTGTAGCCCGGCAGCTTGCCCTTTTTCTTCACGCCCCAAAACAGCATTGCCTCGGAATACTCCTGATATGCCTGCATTGCGTTGTACTCGAATCCGCTGTCGTCCTTCATCAGCCTTGCTGCTTCATCCTTGAGCTTAAGCCTGATTTCATCCGCCTTGCCGTAATCCGAATTGTGCAACGCAGTTATCAGCTCAGCCGAATGCCTGATCACCATGCGCGATCCGATCATTATCTGGTCATATCTTGACTGCCTGGCCTCTATGTATTCACCCATGCCAGGTATGAAGGCGCTGTCGAAGGCCTTGTCACTTTTTCTTGCCATTGCCATCCAAACCTCCGCTGATGCCGTGGAAAAACAGGTACTGCTGGGCCACGCCCGCATACCTGCCCCACTTGTCTTCTGCGAACCTGTGTATTTCCTTAATGCTCTTTTTCCTGCCCCTGAAATAAAGCCTTTCAACGGTCCTCTTTATCCAAACGTCTACCGGGAACGCCTCAAGTTTTCCGTATCCAAACAGGGCTATGCAGTCAGCAACCTTGTCGCCCACACCCTTTATCTGGAGGAGCTCCTCCTTGAGCTCCGGATAGTCCAGTTTTCCGAGCCTGGCCATGTCTATGTTATTTGTGCAGTAATCTGCTGCCTCGACAATGTACTTTGCCCTGAATCCTGCTCCGCATTCAATTATGCTCTTTTCGCTTGCAGCTGCGATTTCGTGGCTTTTCGGGAAAGCCTTTCCCACAACGTTGTCGTGGTCGCCAAAAATGTCGCTGCCGAACCTGGCTATCATGCGCTTTGTTATGCCACGTATTCTGGGTACGTTGTTGTACTGCGAAAGTATATAGCACATTGTCGTCTCCCACGGGTCGTTCAAGGTTATGCGCATGCCTCTAAAGTCCTGTATCAGCCCTTCCATGGTCGCGTCAGTGGATATCGCGCCATATATGCTGGACAGCCTGTCGCCGAGCCTGAATCTTCTTTTGACGTCGTAGACTGCATAGTCTATCGATTTGCTCGCGATGCCGATCCTGCGGCTCTTGCCAGCCTCAATTTCCCGCAGGTTTATTATCTTCCCCTCGGACGGGTA
>JAMCZL010000013.1 GCA_023485745.1 Candidatus Martarchaeota archaeon
AATGCCAGGATCGTTAGCTAGCTGCCATGTGCCAAAGCCAATTTCCGAGACTTTTAATCCAGTTTTCCCAAGCGGTCTATATTTCATATAATACCCTAATAAGTTGTTGAATTTATAAATACTTATCCTTCGAGAGTAAATAAAAACTTGCATGGAAAGCAGGTTTCCCTCTCTTTCAGCGACAAACGCCTACCTATACCATACGACGATGATCACATGAAAAATAGGCGACCTAAAATATAAAATACCGGAGGTTCTGGCTGATGCCAGAATTGTTGCAAAGAATTATGAGCTTACTGCGAGGTTTGCCAAACACTACGTGGCACTGGGAATAAAACTGTCGCTTGGCAATCCTTCTGACAGGAAACTTGCAGACTTCCTTGCAAAAGATGAATTACTAAAGTTATATACTTTAATAGAAATTCTAAAACTATATACGTTAATTTGGATTCAACTCTTTTACGAGCTTCTTGACCTTCTCATATATCTGGTCCCTTATTGCAACATATTTGGAATAGTTCATAGATTTATGATCTTTTGTTTCAGCTTTTCCAAATTGCCGTTTTTAATGTCCTTATCCAACATACGGTAAAGCGCGTTGTCGTCTATATTTCCCAGCTCTGCCATTTCACAAATTTCTTTTAATGTGCTTATGAAGCTTCCGTTCGCAACATATCTGACCGCAAATATAAACATTCCGGCATTGTGCGGTATAAAATTTTCCAGCGTGCCCCTTATTTTGTCTTGTCTTTCATAGACTGCGCCGGAAACAGGCTCGATTCCAAAATGCCATAAGAATGCCTTCTCTAAAGAATTGCTGTCATTTAAGCTCGCACGCTTCCAATCATTAATCAACGATTCTGCAAAGAATTCAACAAACCTGGCTCCGCCCTCAGTGAAAATACGAGCATTATTCGCATTCCCCGGATTTTTTATGTGCTTTTTGCAGCCCAATCTGTTATCCTGTAGTGCATGAAAGCCCTCATGTACCGCCGTAGAGTATATTCTCTCTAAAAATTCTGTCAGCTGCTTTTCGTTTATACTGGTGGGTTGCCGTTCTTTGGGCTTCAGAAATATTTTCGTGAAAAGCTCCAAGTTAATGCTGCACTTCCTTTCATTTTTGCTGTATTTTCCAGTTATCAATTCACTAAGCTTGTCATCTGGCACGTAAGCCTCAATCTTGAATTCTTCGGGTTTTAAATCAATCCATCTAGAACCCATTGCTAGTTTCATCATGTAGTTCAGATCGCGAAGCGCGAGCTTGCCAATGTCGTTCAGCATAGAGCCGACAAAGTCTTCATCGCTAAGTTTATTCCGCACCTCGGACCATTCCAGCCCAGACCCAAAGCGCTGCGCAATTTTTTGAATTTCAACTTTGCTCTCTGCCAAGTTTTCAGATACCTGCGCGTCGGCATTTATGCATTTGTCGCAACCTCGCAAGAGCGCGGCGGCATCCGTACTATACGGGCATTCGACTTTTCCTCCATGAAGCTTTACGTTTCTGCTCGCCATAGAATCGCATTTAATTGGATATTTTTAATATTTAAGCATTTAGAAAGGCCGACCAACTCTAAGCACATCGCTTGAATCCATATAGTTTCGAAAGCCAAGCCCCGACCATCCATCAAAGTAGTTGCCACGCATGCTTCTTCTTCATTTGACCGAGTACTATGCAAGATCGGTGCCGGGCATATTTATATAGATTAGCCAACTATTTATAATGCCTTTTCGAGTACCGTCTGGAGCTATTGAAATGGTAGTGCTATGAACATTGTGATTTTTGTAAGGCATGGTCAGAGCGAATCTAATGTAACACATACCCTTACCTCTGACATAGATAAATCGCCATTGACTGAAGAGGGTATAAAGCAAGTAGAAGCTCTGGCTAAAACTATGCCTAAAGGCATGAAGATAGACGCGTTTTATACTAGCCCAGTACTGCGCGCTGTGCAATCTGCCGAGATACTTGAAAAGGCCTTAGGCATGAAGCCTAAATTGGACAAGAGACTTTGGGAACGGCACATGGGAGGCCTGAATAATGTTACCTTTGGTTCTGAACAAGAGCAGACGGCAGCCATGATGGAAGAGATACGCTCTGGTTTCAAAAAGGGCATGGAGAGCTGGGATAGCATGCAGGGGCGCCTGAAGGACTTTGCACACAGCATAAAAGGGGTTACCGTTGCAGTAAGCCATCATGATCCAATACTATCTGCGATGGGTATTGTAGACAGCAAGTATAACGATTATGACGTCTCTACCCACCTACCCACTGCTTCTGCAACGGCCATAGACTTCGGAAACAAGAAGATACTGCATATAGGGAGCCGAACATTACCAGATCTTTGATCATGCCATCTCCTTTTACCTTCTCCACCTACCCTATTTCTTTCTTCAATTCCTCTAAGAGCTGGTCGAATTTGGTATAACCTGCTGCGGAATTGAAGTGACCTGCATTGTGCACCACTACGAATCTGGCTTTAGTATTCTCTGCCACATACCTGCTTTTGTCCATGCCGACATAAGGATCGTTGTCAGATGCATATACCGTAAATTCCGAGCAGTGGGATTTTATCCTTTTCCAATCAAACTCCCTATCTATAAATGTTTTATTCAGCTCGTCGAATTTTTCTATTCCAAGCTTTGTTACGAACGGGGCGACCAGGAACGCAGCACGTATCCGTTTATCTGTTTTTTCCAACACAGAAAGTATGAATGCAGGGCCCAGACTGTGGCCTATAAATATGGTGTCCTCTGCAATCGTGTCCATGTAAGGTCTGAAGATCTGCAGCCAGCTTTCTAGGCTCTGCGAGCTGCCTGTAGGAAAATCAGGGATAATCACTTCTATTTCCGGGCGGGCTTTGCCGAGCTCTTCCTTGAGCCACGGGAACCAGTTCTCCTTGGAGTTCCCATTAGTGCCGTGTATTATGAAGACTTTCCGTATAGGCATTTCATCACCCATTAATAACGCTTTTTCTGGAAGCCTCGAGCACTATGAAGCCGCATGCCGCGCTTAACGCACGTTTTCTTTATACTTTTAAATTCTATTTCAATGCATTAATATATACTTAGCATATTTTACTACAATTTGGATTATTCAGGCATTGCTTATATTTGATTACTTATAAATCTCTTTGATTCCTCTCGGCGAAAGCTTTACAAGATCGAACACCATAAAATACGGCACCTTGCTTGTGAAATTGTACTCTTTCCTGTCTATTTTTTTGCCTCCAGGCGAAGGCCTTGAATCTATGTAGTTTCGCAGACCAAGCCCGTGCTCTCTGAACATCCGGAAAAACGTTTCATATGTCACATGCCTTACTGGCATTTGTATATCAAAAACACCTTTTCTCTTCCAATGCACGTACCTTATCCTTTCGTCGAAGTAATCTCCAAACCGCCTGTCCAGCTTAAGGTACTTGCCAACCTTTTTGCGCGCCTTGGGCCCTACCTTGATACCTTTGGTCACATCTATCACGGGGTTGCCTTCAGAGATTACAAGCCGCCCTCCTGTTTTGAGCACCCGGCATGCCTCTGCCAGCGCTTTGTCCATGTCGTTGAAGTGGGTGAACGCCAGCGCTATCAGGACAAGGTCGAAGTATCCTTTTCTATAAGGTAGCTTCTCCGCACTTGCCACCCTGAAGTCTATGCCCTTGTAGTGCTGCCTTGCTATCTCTATCTCCTTTTTGGATATGTCAATGGCATGCACTTCGGCCCCATGCCTGTGCAGTAAGTTTGCGTAGAGTCCAGGCCCGCAGCCTATGTCGAGCACCCTTTTGCCCTTTACCTGACCTATGACTTTAAGGGTATTCGGCATTTCCAGAAACTCATTGTAGAAATTTATCTTCGCTGCGCGCTCGTCGTGGAACTGCTGCGCTATGATATCATAGGCTTTGCTCACCTCTCTTTCCATGCCACGCTTTTTTCTCATAAAACCAACCTTTCATTAGCCATCCCAGTAAGCCTTGCTGGGGGCCATTGGGTTTATTTATGGTATATCTTCAGCAAAAATGTTAGCCATTTCTTGCTGCCTTCATCTTCGTAAATTTGATTTTGTGCCCGGTGCTGCAAAGACCCCATCTGAATTTTTTATAAGCTCTTCTTCTGCTTTAAGAGCTTTGATTACCTGTTTAACTTCTTCATTGCCCTTTACAATTTCGTTTACTATCTCCGATGCATTAACCCCCTTTCGCAAGGTCAAAACTTTAATCGCGGTTATGGCGTCACTGTCTAAACTAAATTGCACCTTTTTCTTTTTGACGTTATCTGTGAATCCCATTATTATCATCGCATATACCTTACTGCAGACCTATTTAAATTTTATTGTATTACTCAGAGGGTCGAGTATCGCCTGGCATAGTCACGCAAGACTTGCAAACCAATATTAATGTGTGTATTTTGTATTTATCAGGTTATTCATATGGGCGAAATAGATAAGGAGCACGTGGGCGCATATGCGTGCGTATTTAATGAAGATTTTTCGGAGATACTTCTACTTTGGCGCAAGAGGGAAAAACGGGACGGGATTGAGGTCAGAGGCTGGGGAAATGTTGGGGGCACTGTGGAGCCTGGCGAAGCACCAGTGCAGGCGTGCATTAGAGAAGTGAAAGAGGAAACCGGAATAGTCCTAAAACCCGATGACTTAATGTCTGTGGGTCTCAAAAGGGCTCCTGATGCAAGCACCAACAAATGGTCAATATACTTCTATGCGACTTCAATTGATAGCCGTACTGATGTCAGACTGAACCACGAGTCCAGAGGATACGGTTGGTTTGGCAAGGACGAACTGCCAGAAGGGACTCTGGATACAAAGGGGGACATTCTTGGTTGGTGGACCCTTGCGGAAACAGCTTTCAAAATACCTAAACTTTAGCGTTATTTTATTCCTGGCCGAAATGCCAGTTTTTTAATTTTGCAGGCATGAGGTCTGAGGCCGACCCGTAAATGGGTCGACAATAAAAGCAAATAACTTGTCAGCGGAATGGCGTTGGTCTGGTGTTCTATAACCTCTTTTCCAAAACTATCTGATCGTCCCAGCCTTCCAGCCTTGCCTTCTTATAGGCAATTCTGGTAAATCCGTTGTCGTAATAAAACTTCCTTGTAAGCTTATACGGTTCGTAGCTGTCTTCATCAGGCAGCGTCTCGATCTGTATTAGCCTTAAGCCATGGCCCCTGGCCTCATTTTCCACCCATTTGAGAAGCGCCGTGCCTATGCCCCTGCCCTGGTGGTTCCTTTCAACTGCCAGCCAGATCAGCTGCATCACTCCGTCGTAGGTGCTATAGCAGGCAAAGCCGAGAGCTTCGCCACCCTCAACAGCTACAGCCAAATTGTCAAAGAAAATATCCGTCTCAATGCTCTTAAGCCCATTTTCGTTGAACCACTCCTTGAGGCCACGTGCTATCCTTAGCGCCTCAGCGGCATATTTATCGCCTTTCTCCGCTTTTATTATCTCCATTTTATCAGCAGCAATTAAAGCCCCGGACGCCTGATAATCCGGACTAAAGCGATCCTTTAATCGAATCTTTTTGGATTCACCAGTCATACATCTCCCCATTGTCAACAAACTTGCATTCATTATAGCGCTTGCAACTTTATAAATATTATTACGGCATGGCCTGTTAAATCTGGCTATTTTCAGGTTTGCTGCAATATTTCGGCAACGAGCGCGCAATGGTCCGAAAGCCCCCTGTCTATGCACTCCAGGCTGCCGAACTTCATGTTCTTCGGAATCATTATGTAGTCGAAGGTATTGCCTTCTGAAGGGAATGAAACATATTTCTTCAAGGCGTAAGACAGGGTGTAGTCACTTGGTACAACCTGAATTATATCCTTCGGATACATGTTGAAATCTCCGACTATCACCGGCCGGATATGCGACCTTCTTATGTAGCGCAATACCTCATCCATCTGCAGCCTGCTGAAAAGTTCGTTGTTTGAGAAGTGCACAACCATTACATCAATGTGGGGTTCCGACATCACCCTAGCCATTACAATTCCGCGATGGTGCCTGTCATCTGGATGCTTTTTTAGCTTTCTCTTAACTATTTTTGCCAGCGGATATTTTGAGAGTATTGCTTCGCCGGCCCGTGCCCTTCTATCGCCTATCCACTGCGGGCTCTCCTTCTGGAGGTTGCCAGATAGATAAAAGATGCAGTTGTCCATGCCTGCGGCCCTCGCAATCTGCGTTGCCGTGTTGTCTCCATATTTGTTGTACTTTGCATCATCCATGACTTCTTGCAGGGTTACGATGTCAGGCTTCTGTTCCTTTATGAAATCTGCTATCTTTGGCATGCGCTCCTCCCAGTTGTTGTAAAGCCAAATGTTCAGATTCAGCAGTTTCAGCATGCAACCAACATTATATTGAATTTATAAGGCACTTTGCTCTCTGAAGGATGAAATTTTCATGCCTCGTTCTTTGTATACTTTACTTTTTACCTTTTCGTAGATGTACCTGACTTCCTTTATGTCTATCCTGCTGCCTGCAGTATCGAAAAACTCTTCTACGGTTTTGTCGCTCTTTATCTTCTTGCTGTATAGCATCATTTGAACGATGTAGTCGAGCTTGTCAACCTGTTTGACCAGCTTCG
>JAMCZL010000038.1:0-3120 GCA_023485745.1 Candidatus Martarchaeota archaeon
CGTCGAGCTGCTCCTGTGCAATCTTAAACGGGTTCAAATCTTCTGCCATGCTCTCACAATTAAAAAGTTGTCAATTAGTTTACGCACATTAGCTATAAAAACAATTTCAAAATAATGCAAAACAAAAATAAAAGAAGTGTAGAATCCAGAGTAGGCTGCTGCGGTTCGGGCAGATTGATTTATTCCGATAAATCAAAAAGATTTAAATACTTTATCTATCGTATCTTTAATAGAAAGGTGAAAATTTATGGGAATAAAAAGTATCCTGAAAGCGCAAAGCGCTATGGAATACCTTATGACATACGGATGGGCAATACTGGTAATTGCCATAGTATTGGCAGCGTTGTTCACGTTGGGAATATTCAGCAGCCCTCTAGGTACAACCTGCAAGGCGGTGTCTTCTGAGTTCTCATGCGGAGCACCAATATTCACAGGAACATCCGGAAGCTCTGGAAGCTATCTGGTAACTCTTGGCCAGGGTAGCGGAATAACCTGGTACCTTGTGGGATACGCATTTATACCTACTGGCATAGCAACCCCAAGTGCAAATGCACTCGGCGGATCTACAGGGCAAGACTATCCAACAGGATCTACAGGCTGCACTTCGCCAATAGACTGGGTGCCTGCGGGCACACCGGGTAACACCCTTGCAAGCGGCGGCGTAACTCCATCGTTGACCTTCTGCGTGCCTTCTGGTACAACCGGCGGAACAATCTGGGGCGAGTTTACTCCGAGCCCAACTCAATCTGCTCCGAGCACTATAGTCGAAGTGGCAAAGGCAACAATGAAGTAAATCCGTTCGGATTTACTTTTTTTCTCTTTTTTTATTCTCTTGTTTTTAATTCTTATAATGGCAATCCCTTATTATGCGAAGCTTTAGGCTGCAAGGCGCCATGGAATACCTGACTACCTACGGCTGGGCTATACTGGTCATAATCATAGTGCTGGCTGCACTACTGGCGTTTGGCGTTTTTCATAGCCCTGTAGGAAGCAGCTGCGAAACCACCCCAGAATTCTCATGCACTACACCTTCCTTCTCGGGCACCATATCGGCAGGCGGCAACCTTACCGTTTCAATAGATCAGGGGCTCGGCTTTGCCATATATGATGTGGGATTTGCCTTCGTCCCGTCCGGAAGCCAAGGAAAACCACTGCCCAATGCATTGAACGCAACCACCGGGCTTTCAGATGCTAGCGGCCCAATACTGTGGATACCTTCAAATACCAGCTCCGACGCGCTTCAGAACGACGGGGTAACCCCATTCTTGAAATTCAGAGTGCCTTCCGGGGTCTCATCCGGCAAAATATGGATTGAGTTCTCATCAAACGGCACCGCAAAGGCAGCCGATCAAACGGCAGAAATAGCTACAATAACTATCGGATAACCTGTCCTTCCCTCATCTTTGCAAGCTCGCTCTTCATGGCCAGCACTTCCATAAGCTCGTTTGAGCTAAGCAGCGGCTTCCTGAGCCTTTCGGTGTCGTCCACTGCTATTCTGGGGCAAGCGGTATTTACAAAAGCGTCGAATTCCATCATGTTGTTTATTGAATCAAAATCAAACGTATTTGAAACCAGTATCTCTGCATCTAGCCCTGCAGAGGCTATCCTGTCCTTGAGCAGCTTCGCAAGCGCAGGATTGTGCTGCCCGTTCTTCGTGCTCAGTAGGATGCCGAAGCTTTTTGCGTCCACCGCAGACAGCACTCTGCCCCTGCTTCTCCTGCGGTATTGCTCCCTGAGGTTGTCTATCCTCTCTACCCTGTTTTCAAATGGCTCAACGGCAATGAACGGCTTTTTTGTTGCCAGTACCGCGCCCAATGGATGGAATATGCCTCCACCAAAATAAACGTGTGCGTCGACCATACCGTCTACCGACGCTGAACTTCCAACGTCGCATCCGAGTATCTGCCCGGCCTTTTTTGCAAAGCCGTAAGGTTTTCCTATTACGACCTTTTTCCCGTTCCGCTCGTAAAAGGCCTTTATATCGCCCAGCTGATGCACGTGCTGTATGGTGGTTACGATGCCTATTGTGTCATAGTCCTTCAGGTATCCGAGCGTGTTTTGCAGTATTCCAAGCGGTGCGTCAATCTCAAATTCGATGTATTCAACGTTGAAATCCACCTTATGAAACTCCGCGTGCCCGAAGTGCACCAGTTTCTCAGCCCCAAGCTTCTTCGCCTCGTCAATCGCCAGGTCGCACGCCCCAAAGGTCGGAGAACAAGATATAAAAACTTCGTCGCCACTGCTCTCCAATTCCTTTGCGTACCTGAGCGCCTTGTCCTTAAGGCCCTCGGGAAACTGCAGTAAAACCTTCATAACAACACTAAAAAATCAGTTATTCCTGTCTGCGGCAATGACCTTGTAGTTCCCAGAGAGCTTGCTGCCCGCCCTCCTAAAAGCCTCCTTCACGTGCTTTGCATTTTGCCTAGATGTCCTTATCATGAAAACGGGCTGGTTCTTTGTCAACCTCGCAGCTACAGAAACCGGCTTGCCGAAAGCATGGCTCATACCCTGCGATATTCTGTCAGCTCCTGCTCCGGTCGCCATCTTGTGCTCCCTTATTACACTGTGCGGGTACACGAGCACCTTAAAATAGTAGCCTCCCGGTATGGTCTTTTCGAGATACTTGTTGGCTATCTGCCTGGCAGCCTCCAAAGCATTAGACCTAAGCTGTATCCTGCCCTGCACGTTCATGGTAAACTGCACGTCGTATGCCTTGTTGTCTGCGCCCATGTTAAATACTAGCAGGCTGGTGTGCGGCATCGCCCTCACGTAGTTCTTTCTGGGCTTCTTCTGCGAATACCTGGACCAGGACTGCGAGAATATGCTCCTGTATGTCCTTGCGGGTCTAATCCTTGCCATTTAAGATCATCTCAGATACAATGAAAACTAAGGTAAATAAGTACGTGGTATATTATATCACGGAAAACTATAAAAACATAAGCTTCTGCAAAGTTTTATAATTTTATTTTAACAATCAAGATTAAGTGATGGCATGGGGCTTATAGACAGCGCATTGGAATCTAACTTTAACGATCTAGACGAATCAGAGATGTTCAGGGCCAAGATTGCCGTGTGCGGTCTTGGCGGTTGCGGAAGCAACACCGTCCAGAGACTGAGCAG
>JAMCZL010000038.1:3658-28223 GCA_023485745.1 Candidatus Martarchaeota archaeon
GACGTGCGCAATGTAATGCGTGGAGGAGGCCTTGCCATGATAAGCATAGGGGAAGGCGCCGGAGAGAACAAGGTTGATGATGCCATAAAGGACGTGCTGAAGAACAAGCTCTTGGAGGTGGACTACCACGAGGCCAACAGCATATTGATACACATAACCGGAGGCGAAGATCTAACTCTGGGCGAAGCAAACGAGATAGGCAGCAAGCTCACCGACATGACTTCGCCAAAGGCCAACGTGGTATGGGGCGCTAGGGTGGACCCTGCATACAACGGCAAGCTCGAAATCATAGCCATATTTGCAGGCGTAAGGGGCCCTTCCATATTCGGCACCACGGAGGAGAAACCGGAAAATACTGGATATTACGGCCTGGAGCCGGTATGACGCTCCACAAAACAGTTAAATATTTTTATTACCTAATAGGTACTGCTTATTCTGGTGAGTGCAATGGTAAAACTAAAGGAAAATGATATAAAGACTATAAAGTCAATGTTCGAGAAAGACCTGAAGGGCGAAGTAAACCTGATGCTATTCTACGACAGCGATCCAAACGCATGCACTTATTGCGGGGAAACTTCAGAACTGCTGAAAGAGCTGTCAGCCATAGACAGCAGAATAAAGCTGACCGAATACAACATAAACGAGAGCAAGAAGGAAGCGCAATTCCTCGGCGTGGATAAAGTGCCGGCCCTCGTAATCGGCGGAAAGAAGATATACAACATGCTCTACTTCGGCATACCTGCCGGCTACGAATTCGCATCGCTGCTCGCAGACATAATAGACGCTTCAAAGGGCTATACCGACCTTCCGGAGCAGATAAAGACAAGGCTCAAGGAAGTCAAAAAGCCTGTCGACATAAAGGTCTTCGTAACGCCGACGTGCCCATGGTGCCCCAAGGCGGTAAGGACTGCCCATCAGTTTTCCATGGAGAACAGCATGATAAGGAGCAGCATGATAGAGGCAACAGAATTTTCAGAGCTCTCTGGCAAGCACAACGTGATGGCTGTGCCGAAGATAGTGATAAATGACTCTATATCATTCGAAGGGGCAAAGCCGCCAGCGGACTTTCTTGAATATGTATTGGAAGCCGCGAGGGCGAACTAGGCACAACTAAAGGTTGCCTATAACCGCGTCTGAGAACTCCCTGGTGCCTATGGCTTCGCAGCCCATAAGCCTAGCAATGTCCTGCGTAACCTTCTTCTGGGCTATGGATTTCTCCATGGCTTTGTCAATAAGCGCAACGGGCTCGTTCCATCCGAAATATTCGAGCATCAGCATTCCGGCGCGTATCATTCCCATCGGGTTTGCTATGTTTTTGTCCGCATACTTTGGGGCGGTGCCGTGCACTGCTTCGAACATTCCGCCCTTGTCTCCGATATTCGCGCCTCCTAGTATTCCTATGTCGCCAATCAATGCTCCGGCAGCATCTGATACATAATCCCCGTTAAGGTTCGGCGCCAAGATTACGTCGTATATGTCTGGCTTGCCTATGAGCTGCTGGAACATGTTGTCCGCAATCCTGTCATTTATTAGCACCTTGCCCTCCGGAACTTTGCCCCCATATTTTTCGGCTACCTCCTTCTCAGTTACAATACTGTCCCTGAACTCTGAAACCGCCACGTCATAGGACCATTCCCTAAAAGCGCCCTCAGTATACTTCATTATGTTTCCCTTGTGCATTATCGTTACCGACCGTCTCTTATTCTTTATCGCGTACCGTATGGCCATTCTCGCTATCCTTTCTGTCTTTGCCTTTCCTATCGGCTTTATGCCGATGCCTGCATCCTGATCTATCTTCACGCCCATCTTGCTCTTTAAGAAATCCCTTACCTCCCCGGCTTCTTTGCTGTCGTATTTCCATTCTATGCCTATGTATATGTCATCGGTGTTCTCCCTGAAAATCACAAGGTCTATGTTATCCGGGTTCCTAAGCGGGCTGGTTATGCCCTTGACATATTTTATCGGCCGTATATTGGCATAAAGGTCAAGTGCAAGCCTTAGCGTAACATTCAAGGACCTAAATCCGCCGCCTACTGGGGTTTCGAGCGGCCCCTTAAAAAGCAGTCCGTGCTTTTTAACATACTCTATTGTGCTGTCGGGCAGCCTGGCTCCTGCTTCCTTTTCCGCCTTTTCCCCTGCCTGCATTTCTATCCATTTTATGCTCCTGCTTCCTCCATAAGCCTTTTCTACGGCTGCATCTATGACGCGCATGGCATTAGATGTAACATCGTGTCCTATTCCATCCCCATATATGAACGGCACTGAGGGATTGTCCGGCACCTTCCATGTGTCTCCTCCAAAAACTATATCATTTTCATTCTCCTCCATTTTTACACCAGCATGATCAGTTTTGCATTATCGCAGTCGAGCCTGAATTGTTTTTGTCCCTTTCGAATCCAATGACGTTTGCATAGCTTATGCCTTTGAGGCTCTCATCGTGTGTTATTATGAATATCTGTTCTACTATGCCCGGCAGTTTCTCCCCAAGCACACTTATGAGCTTGCCTATCCCCGCGCTGTCTAGGTTGTGCGTCGGCTCGTCAAGTATTATCCACTTAAGGTTTGGCACTATCGTCATGCCAAGTGCAATCCTCATGGCCAGAGAGGCAATGCTGCGCTCCCCGCCGCTTGCTACGGAGTCAACGGCCACCCACTGCTCCTTCCCGTCTATTGTTATGCCTGCCTCCAGGCTGTAATCGTCATTGTATGCGTTCAGCTTCACCCCGATGTAATCTCCATACGGATATAGCCAGGGCCATAGGTTGTCAAGTATGGAATTTATTGATGAAACAAGCCTGTTTCTTAATAGCCCCTCGGTCTCTATTATTGCGCCCTTGAATTTAATGAGCAGGTCCTCCTGATCCCTTCTTGCCCTAATCCTCTTCTCTATTTCAATAAGGCCATTGAGCTGATCCGTTCTGTCCTTGAGCTGCTGCTTCAGCATCTTTAGCGACTTGGAACTTTCCTGTATTATTGCAAGCACTTTCTGGTACTCCGAGTTTCTGGAATTGAACCTGTCCTGCAAAGCATCCACGCTATCTTGGTCAATTTTCATGCTCTTGTGCTCCTCAAGCCTTTTTCCAAGATCCTTCTCGACAGCGGCAATCTCCTTCTCTAGCTCTGCCTTCCTCTTCAGCGTTTCGTGCTTGCTCCTCAACTCCCTTATTCTGTCCCTTACGCCATCCAATTCAGATTCATTTTTCTTGAGCAACTCCTCCGTGTCGCGTACCTTTTTGACCATGGGCTCGACCATTTTCCTGTCTGATTCAACCAAATGCTCGACATCCTTGTATTCCTCAAGTCTGCCTGACAGCTTTTCCAGCCTCTTTATCTGCGATTCTATCGTCTCCTTCTCATCCTGGTCGCGCTTTGTCTCGTGCTTTAATACCTCCAGCCTGCCTTTCAGGCGTTCAAGCTCTTCCTTGTTCTTCTTAAGCAGCCTTTCTCTTAGTTCATCTTCCAGTTTCCTTTCACATACCGGGCACACGCCCTTATGCCTGTCCAGCTCAGCTATCAGCTCTTTAAGCTCTTCGGCTCTGGAGCTGCCCGATGCCGCTTCGGCTATGGCCTTTTCCATCCTTTCCGAGCATTCTTTGAGCTTTGAGTAAAGTTCCTCGACAGCTCCATTGCCGATATCTTTCTCTATCCTGCGCTTCTCTTCAATCTTTTTAGTATTGAGGTCCATCCTTTCATGCAGTACGGCAAGGCCCTTCTGCAGCTCTATCTCATCCTTTTTTATTTTTGCGCTGGACTCCGAAAGCTTATGCTCTTTGCTGCTGCTTTCGGCTAGCTCAGCATCGATAAGTTTTCCATCAATCCCCATATCGTTTATTTTCTTGGTCTCGTTTTTCTTCGCCTTTATCGTGCTTTCCATCTCTGCGATCTCTCTTTCTAATTTTATTCTTTTGTCATTCTCATCCTTCGCCTTCTCGACTTCAGACTTTATCGCATTGACCTCTTCGCCAAGCTTTTTCGCCCTTTCGCCATTTTCAACCGCCTCCTTTTCTGCCTGCGATATTTCAACTTTAATTTTGCCGATGCTGTCGCGTATGGCAGCCCCATCTATTCCTGAAGCCAGCTGCGCATCCTCCTTCTCAAGGTTTTTTATGCCGTTTATCAGCGATGTCGTATTCTCCTCAACCGTTGCAAAGTGGTCCAAGCCCAGCATCTGGTCTATTTCCTTTTTTCTCTCTCCCTTCCTCAGCTGCAGGAAGTAGTCAAGCCTGTTCTGCTCAGAATATATGGCTCTCGAGAAGGTATCATAATCAAGCTTGAGTACCGACTCTATTTCCTCTGTTACTCTTTCCGATTGCGTCTGGAGGTGCTTCCCGTTCCTCTCCAAGTACGCCTCGCTTTTCTTATTCTTGAAAACCTTTCTAGATACAACATAAGTGTCTTCTCCCACGTCAAAAGCAAGCTTGACCTCAGAATCATCTTCAACATGCGGCCTGTTGGTAGGTATGCCGTCCAGCTTTATCCTGCCCTGCTTCAGCGCAGGAAAGGTTCCAAAAAGAGAGAAGGATATCGCATCCATGACAGAGCTTTTGCCAGCTCCCATTACGCCTATAAGTACATTTACTCCCTTTCTGAATTCGAGCTTGGTGTGCCTGTGGGTTTTCCAATTAATAAGCTCTATCGATCTTATCATCAAATCAGCGGCTCCCGTTAAATATCCCAAACAATATATAAATTACTTTCTCGGGAAACCGCCGAAGCTGCATAAAACACTGCACTATCTCCTAAAACTTCTGAGAAGGGCCTTGCCCACAACTTCAGAGAGCCTCTTTTCGAATGCCTCACAATATTCGCACAGCTGGGCCACAGCCTGCGCCTCGTTTTCCTTCGCATATCCTGCCGATACATCTATTCTGACCGATGCAAACACGCTTTTCCTGTCATCGAGCAGGTATGCCTTCCAATCAAGCTCTCTATCCCTCAAATCAGAAGTGCGGTTGAAAACGCTTGATACAATCCCTTGAAGCACGGCATCCTGCGCCGCGCCAGCGCTTCCGGCCAGCCTTTTAATTTCATCGTTGTCGGCCAGCTTTATGTTACGGATGTAAGATACTCTGGCTTCGTCCGTATTTTCGGAGGCAGCGAAATGCTCTATCTTCTCAACCTTTTCGTGCGCAGGTGCATCTTTGCCGTCTAAAGATTTTAATCTTTCCATTACAGACACCCATGAATAAGTAGGGCTTTGCCTAAGGGCTTATTTATGGCTTTTGTGCAGAGTTGACATGCGTCAACCTAAAGAATAAGCGCAGAGCCCTGCAATCAGATCAGGCTCTCCTGTTCGACTTCGACTTCGCTTACGCCTTCCAACTTCTTTAGCGATTCTTCTATTTCCGAGGAGCTCTTTTCGGAGTCGTCAAATGTGAAAAAGGCCTTAACTATCTGTATGCCAAATCCTATATCCTCGGTCTGCAGACCCGCAGGAGACAGTTTTTCCTTTATTTCCTTTACCATGCTATCCAGCATGTCGTCCTTCGGATAAACCTTGTATACAATTCCAACCTTCGCCATTTACGGTCCCTCGAATCCGCATTCGCTGCATTTGTATGTATTTGTTATCTCCCTGCAGTGGCTGCATCTTATTATTTCAGATTCTCCACATTTTGGGCATTTGAAATCAGTATACTCATGCGTAAGCTTTCCGCATGAAACACAAACTTTTCCTGGTAACGTAGTTGCTATTTTTATCACCTTTTAATTACAGTACTGCCATTTCCTATAAGGCTGTTCAACAGTAAAAACAAAGCAGTCAAGATTATCGCAAGCAGGATAAACACAACGATAAGGATGTAAACAATCGAAATGCCCGTTATTGCCTGCTTTGGCGCTGCTGTTGCAGTTATTACTTTTGTCGTAGTAAGGTTATTAAATATTACCCTTGTATCGTTGCTCAGCATGCTGGCAAGCACCGCGGTGGTAAACCCTGTCTCCGCGTAGTTCTTCGATAAGGTTGCATTCTTGGACATGGCAGCTTCTTCCGCATAGAAGCGCGCTTCGTCTGAAAACTGTTGGGCCCATACTCCGTAAGTTGCGTTTTTCGTAATGGCATATGTCTGCCCTTCAATTTCGCTAGAGTTCAAGCTCGCATTAGGGCTTATCCCGCCATCCAGGGCGTATGCATAGTCAGAATCCAGTATGGCCAACGGATAATTGCCATTGCTGTAAGCCTGGTTTGCGGTTGCCAAATATATGCCATAGTATCCAGAAGCGCGCTCAAGCCTCTGCCTCGCGATTGCGGCAAGCGCCGAATCCGGATAAACGGTTGCATTGCCTCCTATCTTTCCGCTCATTCCGTACATGAAATTTGCTGCGCTGCACCATGCATTCGCTTCTCCTGCCACGTAGAGCGATTCAAGCACGCCGTCAGTGTCAACTGCTGTAGCGTTGTAAGCCCCAAGAGTTGCATTGGCAGTATACTCGCCCCACGCCTGCCTGAGTTCGCCGCCTAGCACATATTCATAATTATTGTATGTCATATTCGGAGGCACTAGCGCATTGCAGTAATTATTTATGCTGTTTATCTCATTCAATCCAGAGGCCTTGCTTGCGTTATGATTGATGAAAAAGAAGGCGTCGAGATAGTCAAGGAATGCCATATCCGCACCAGTGTAAATATAGCCCTTTCTGTATATTTTGTCCGACTGGTTGAGCACCTCCATAAGCTGGGCGGCCACTTTTGTAAATCTACTATCGGCGGAAAGATTAGATACGGCGCCTTTTGTCATTGCATATGTAAAACCATACAAATCTTTGAATGCAGTTTGGTTGCAGCTGTCCAGGCCCGTACATTCAAGCGTGGCATTTGATATCCTGGAAACATTGTAATCAGTATAAAAATCAAATGATGTGAGGTCTGCATTTGAAATCTTTTTTAAGCCAGATGCATAGGCGTATGCCTGCGAAAAGTTGGCTGCCTGAACCAGCGGCATATCAAAATTATCCTGCACGAGGAGGTATAGCATATTTTCAGTGGAATCTGCAGGTACCTCTGGAACTATCGCAAACGTCATTCCGGCTGCCCTTGCAGCAGCCACCTTATCATACACTCCTCCTATCGCACCTATCGTACCGTTGCTTGAAATGGTGCCTGTAACTGTGAAGTTGCCGAGCAATCTGGTGCCGGACAATGCAGATACTGCTAGCAAAGTCATTGCAGTGCCTGCGCTGGGCCCGGAAACATTAGCATTCGGGTCCATTATGTCATAAGTAAAATTATAATTTCTGTAGTCGAGCCCCAAGTAGTCTGCGCCATATGCTGCAGCGGTTTCAGCAGACTTTACCGTGCTGCTGCCAACCTTATACGGGCCGACAACACTCACCTTTCCATCTCCCGTAGATACTGTTAGCTTTATAACCGTAAGCACTCCTGTGTTGTTGCTCAATACTACTGCCGGCGCGTGTATTTGCGCAGTGCCGACTAAGGCCGCTCCTGAAAGCTGCAATATTGCAATTCCCAGGACGGCAGTTGCCAAAATAGAAACAAGCAATTGTTTGCAAAGCAATAAAACACCGGTACGGTATTACTTTTAAATTAAAATTAATAAAACTTCGCGGTCCAGGGATTTCCAGAAATAAAATTGCTACTTGCCAAAATTCTCTATTTTTGTAGACCTGTTCCATATCTCATCGAATCTTTTTCTGGATCCAGAATATTCAAGCTGCACGATGTGCTCGCTTTTTCTGTTTATTATGTTGAAGGGCGGTATCTTGTACGCCTTCTCCGAGTCCATTATCATCCTCTCGTGCTGCTCTACTGCGTCCTCGCCACCCATAACCCTGATCTCCAGCGCTATGGCCCTGTTTTCAAGTTCCTTTTTGAATTCAACATACGCCTTCTCAAAGTCCTTTCCGACCCTGTCCCTGCGGGTCAGGATTCTTATCGAAGTATAATTTCCAATGTTCCTCCTAGTCATGTATGCCAGGTTTTCAAAAGCTTTATCGTCAAAGTGCATATCGAGCACACGTATTTCACCGTGCAGCTTGTTCATCATCTTCCTGGAAAGCATAATGATGTTGGTATACGGTGTATCTGGATTTATTTCTATGGACCCGTGCCCAGCTGCCGGTGCGGCTCTATGGATTATAAGAGCCATAACTCCGCCTATCAGCATGAGCAGATATCCAAAATACGGCGCGTACGTTCCTATGCCTGAGCCGAAAGAGAAGTCCGAGTTGAGAAGTGCAGTCAGCATCAGAAGCACTATTGCCATAAAGACAATCGCAGCTCCGCCAGTCCTGCCGTATGCTCTATGAAATACCCACAGCGCAGCAAGGACTACCGAAAGAACCGAAACCGGCAGCATCACGTACGTTATGTGCAGCGCTATTAACGCTGCTCCAGATCCGGATATAAGCGCTGTTATTGCGCTTGGCAGCGGCGAAGATATATTGTAATATTTCAATATCGTAGCGCTACCCGAAGCGAAGCCCAAGCCGTATGCCAGCTGCTCCATGTAAGATAATGTATAGATGAGTGCCAAAAGCCCCCCGAAGAAAGCGGAGTATATGGATATGTCTGTCTTTATTCTTCTGTCCAAGTTCACTACCCATATTAATTTGCATACAAGCAATAAAAGTGTTACCTATGCGAACCGACTTGACAGAAACTAATATCTAATATAACTGCATAATAATAAACATGCAGAAGGACTTCCTTTTTAGGTTCAGTGCCCCGCGCCAATACCAGAAGGAGATGATGCAAGACATATACGGCGCCGTGTCGCGCGGTCAAAGCATACTTGTGAACGCCCCTACTGGAATAGGCAAGACCGATGCTGCAATAGGTGCCACCCTTACCTATGCATTGAAAAACTCCAAAGACATATTTTTTCTTACCCCAAAAATATCGCAGCATAAGATAGCCATTGAAGCTCTCCGCGGCATAAAGGAGAAATTCGGGGTGGATGTGCGCTTTGTTGACGTGGTAGGCAAGCAGAATATGTGCGCCAACCCGGAAATAAACATGATAACTGGAGATGCTTTCTATGCCGCCTGCGACGGCCTGGTCAAGCGCAACAAGTGCAGCTTTTTTACCAATTCAAAATCCATAGACGGAGCCGTGCTTGCGAAGCTTTCCGCCCTGTCATCGCAGGGTCACAACAGCGTCTTCAATGCGTCATACGACCTTGGCTTGTGCCCGTATGAGGCGACCGCGCGCATAGCTAAAAATGCAAACGTCATAATAGCAGGGTACTCGCACATACTCAATCCCTATACAAAACAAACCTTTCTTAGGAAAATAGGCAAGTCACTGGACAACGCAATAATAATATGGGATGAATCGCACAACTTGATTGACATAGCGAACTCTTACTTTAGCGTATCGCTGACCAACCGTACAATAGACTTGGCCCAGGCCGAACTTTCAAGGATTGGCAGCAGCATAGACCTGAGCTATATGAAATTCGGGCTTTCGCGGCTCAGGGCAAAAATGTTGGCTGCGAAATCAGAATCGTTCATAGGCATGGATGACCTCTCAATGGTGGTTCCGGAGCAGGCGGACATTTCAGACGATATAGAGAAGGCCGGCATAGAATACATAAGTCAGACAAAAGCGAAACGCTCATCTCTCATGCACATAGTAAAATTTATTACGTCGTGGTATCATGAAAGCGAATCGTCAGTCAGGATAATATCAAAGATGAGTGAAGGTGCAAGGCTTTCAGTAAACTCAATCTACCCTGAAGAGTCCGTTGCAATACTGAAGGAGGCGTTTGCAAACGTCTTCATGAGTGCAACGCTGGACCCGACTAAAATGTACGCAGACCTTTTCTCCTCTGGCAGCGCAGTCATGAAAAGCTACAAATCTCCATTTCCAGAAGGGAACAGAATGGCATTCATAGATGGAAGCGTAACTACGAAATATGAGAGCAGGTCGGTAGGGGAGTACCGCAAGATAGCCGAAAGGATAGATGAAATAAGCTCGATAATACCTGGCAACACTGCGGTATTCTTCCCTAGCTTTGACGTCATGGAAGGAGTCTACAGATACATGCGCTCAGGAAACATATACCGGCAGCACAGGAACATGAAAAGCCTATCAATAGACGGCGTCCTGGAGAAGTTCAAAAACGGCAAAAACGGCATACTGTTCGGAGTAGCCGGCGGAAGCCTGAGCGAGGGCATAGACTACGAGAACAACAGCATAAAATGCGTCATAATCGTAGGCATACCGTTGTCAAGGCCCAACTTGCTGCTGAACGCGAAGATAAACTACTTTACAAAGAAATTCGGGCAGAAGGGCAGCGACTATGCCTATTTCGTGCCTGCAATAATAAAGTCGATACAGGCAGCCGGGCGGGCAATACGCAACGAAAGGGACCGCGCCGTGCTTATTTTCATGGACAAGCGATACGGCTGGGGTACCTACTACTCGCTCGTAAGCAACTCCGTAAAGATAAGCGAAATCGGGGACTACGCGCAGCACATATCTGACTTCTGGAAGAAAAGTGCAGAGGCACGGATATCTGAAGGCAATAAGTGAATCGAAAGCGCCTCAGAGTCATAGTACATAGTAGACTCCTATTCCTATAAGGACGCCAAAAAGTAGCGGCGGTATCGCCGGCAGAGCCCTCTTGAACCTACGCAATATGAACATTGTCAATATAAGTCCTAACGCGGCCCCAAGCGTAACGAAAATGCTAAGCGTGAAGTTCATGCTCACCTCAAAGGCAGATATCGCAACCATAAGGGGCATTGCAAGGTCTCCCGTCCCGAGCGACACATTTGCTGCCATCGGAACCATGCCCTTTTCTATGATCCCTTTGAGCGGCTTTGCGCGCTTTTCTATATCTGCCTTCTCCTTTTCAAACGCAGCGCGCTCACCCTTGCTGAGGTAGCTCTCCGGAACGGCCTCGACCTCCTTGACGTCTATAAGCAGGGCAAGGTTGTTCTCGATTGCTACGTTCGCTAAAGTGATCATGTGTTTTGTCACAAATACGGCTATGAAATCGTATGCGGCCAGAATGGCCATAAAAATCAGGGCGTCAAAAAAACTGAAGCTGAGCCCTAGCACAAGCCCTACCCCTACGCTGGCAATCATAGCGGTAAGGTTTTTCAGCTTCTGATACTTGTTCTTGGCGATCACCAGCGCAATTGCCAGGATAATCGCGGCAACCAGTCCAAAATTCAAGTTTAGGTTGCCAAGAAGGGTGAAGAATACAAAGAACGACGCGATGAATATTACTGCGCCTTCTATGATTTTGAATATCGCGTTGCCTTTGTAAACCCTGAACAGGAATATCATTACCGCGCTAAGTATGACAATGTAAACGATCAGGAAAAGTGCGCTGATTGGCGTGGTGGCTATCTGCGCGCTGGCTATCTGCTGCGTAGTAACTCCGCGCAGATCTATCGAAGCAAGCAATATGCCCGAAAACTGCACTATCAGGAACATTGTAAGTATGAACGTTAGCTGCCTATATTCTATTACTCTTAAACTCAAAACATACACCTACTCTGATTCGTGCTTGACCACCTTGAGGATTCCGGGCCTTGGGGCAAACACGTCGCCGCTCTTTTCAAGCTCTCCAATGTATTTGCTGGCAGTCGCCGAGTCAAGGCCCTCCTTTTCTGCTTCTACTATTACTGCCTGCATTTTTGCGAAGCCCTCTGCCTCCTCAAATTTCTTAATGATGTTGAGCATCGTGTTTATCCTGTCAACCTTTTCCCTCGGCATGCCTGTGAGTATCGTGTCTATATCATATCTGCCGCTCCTGTCAACCGCGAGCGTCTTGAGCATGAATTCGCTCAGGTCTATAGCCTTCTGCGCATCCTTCTCCTCCACAACTGTCGAGAGCCTGCTTTTTGCGCTGGCCTCGGCAAGCCTCACGAGCCCTTCGATCTGCCTCGGTGTTATAGGAACTGCTCCCTCCTTCCTCCCAAATTTTCTCAACTCCATATAATACTTCTCTATCTTGTCTGCCGCATCTCCCCCCAGCCTGGGATTTATGTATCTCCTTGCGTAGGATATGTATTTTCTCAGTATCTCCCTGTCTATCGGAGGCATTTCGACCTGCTCCACTTCCTCATTGGAGTGCATCAGCGTCGCCCCGGCAGCCTGATGCTGCACCAGTATGTGTTTTGCAACGCTCCTGTCAAGTTCTTCGTCGAGCGAGTCCATCATCGGAAATATGAGGTCAAACCTGGAAAGCAGGGTGGGAGGTATATTGAATTGCTCAGCAGGATACTGATTCGGATCAAACCTTCCATATTTGGGATTTGCCGCGGCAAGGACTGCGGACTTCGCTGTAAAGGTCGCTATTATCCCTGCCTTGGCTACGCTTATCGTCTGGGATTCAAGCGCCTCATGAAGCGCAGCCCTGTCTTCATCGCCTATTTTGTCAAATTCGTCTATCGACACAACACCGCCGCTGCCCAAGACAAGGGCTCCAGCCTTAAGCGTCCATCCGCCTTCTGAGAAATCATCACGCTCGGCTACTGCAGTAAGACCGCCTCCGGTAACCGATTTTCCGCTTACATATATGCCCTTAGGGACAAGCCTCGACACCGCCTGCAGTATCCTTGTCTTTGCGCTTCCAGGGTCGCCTATCAAAAGCATGTGTATATCGCTTCGTATTAGCCCGCCGTCGACAAGCTGCTTGCCCTCTGTGCCCCCGAAAAGCTGCAGAGCCACAGCCTGCTTTATCTCTTCATGCCCGTATATGGACGGGACTATGGACTTCGCTATCTTGTCGAATATCTGCGGGTCTTCCGCAAGATCCTTTATCTCCCTTTTCTCCTCTTCATTTATCTCAACATCAGCAAAATCCTTTTTCTTTTTTGATATGCTTATTGTGTCTAAAAACATCGTATACAGATCCGGCTCTATCTTCCCTTTTATGCCACGCCTAGGTCTTATTCTTAGTATGCCGGTGAGGTCAACCCTATCCCCCGGTATTACTGTGTTTACCATGTCATCCTCTATCCATGCTTCGAGCTGCCAGGTCGGCGTATTTCCCCTGAGCCTTTCAAGCGGGTCCTGTATCGCTATCTTCTGCAAATTTATAAACTCCGACTCGTCCTGCAGGCGCTTCAGCGATTTTCTCTTGCACTGAGGGCATACATCTGAAACTTCATCCTTACCTATCCTGATCGTTACCCTTGCCCCGCAGTAGCTGCATTCGTATGTCCCAACCTTTACTCTCGGGCTTATTTCAGACCTTTTCACTATCAGGCTGTCAAGCATTATCATCTTCCCTATATACTCGGAACCCACATCCTGCACAAGAGGGCTGTTGAGTTTCTGATTATAGAACCTTACGTGCAGCTCTCCCCTGCCTGAGATTATGCCTTTAAGCCTCTCTACAAGGGAAAGATTTGCGCCTTCCAATATTACATCAGGCTTGTCCAAAAGCTCGGCTGCAAGCTCCGGGTCATACTTCTCAAGATCCTCAACGTCTACATACAGGCTTTTCTTGTTAGGGAACGAGATTGCGATGTCATTGATTGCATCGTGATAATATCTCTCCAAGAATTCGTCAAATTTAAGTTTTATTGCCTCGATAAGCGCATCAGCCACACAATCACCTAACAATCTAATTGTCTCTATGTAAACAAAGGTGTTCCACTCCCCATAGTAAATTATACTATAAAGTTAATTAATTTTGTGATAAAATCATTAAAACTACTAAAAGGTGAATAAAACGCAAAAATTTATAGTGACATCTGCATTGCCGTATGCGGAAGCCGTTCCGCATCTCGGGAATTTCGTGGGGTCAATACTTCCTGCCGACGTTTATTTCAAGTACCTTAAGATGAAGGGCGAGGACGCCATATTCATATGCGGCTCTGACCAGCACGGCACCCCGATAGAGCTAAAGGCGATAAAGGCAGGCATAACTCCTGACCAACTTTCCAACGAAGTGCACGAAAAGATAAAAAAGGTAATGGAAAGGTCGGGATGCACATTCACTTACTACGGCAAGACCCATTCGGAAAGCAATAAGCTAACCGTGTACGAGATTTTTGAATCGCTCAGGAAGAACGGCTACATAGTTGAGACTGAGGATACGCAGGCTTACTGCAGTGTAGATGACAGATTCCTGTCTGACAGGTTCATCATAGGCACGTGCCCATACTGCGGCTATCATGACGCGCGCGGAGACCAATGCGAAAACTGCGGGCACCTGCTAAATCCTCAGGAGCTAATAGAGCCGTACTGCGCAGTATGCGGCAACAAAAAGCTGGAATTTCGCAAGACCAAGAACCTTGCCCTGGACCTAGAAGCGCTTTCTGGTGAAATAAAAGCATTTGTAGAGTCGCACAAGCGCAACAACTGGACCAAAAACGCCATCAACAAGACCCTGAGCTATCTCGAGCAGGGCCTAAAGCCGAGGGACATAACCAGGAACATAAAATGGGGATTTCCAGTACCCCTAAAGGGTTTCGAGGACAAAGCCTTCTATGTATGGTTCGATGCAGTGATAGGATACATAGGGATAACACGAGAATGGAGTGAAAGCCAGTACCTGAATTACTGGAAGGATCCCGAAGCCAAGCTCATTCAGTTCATGGGTAAGGACAATCTTGAATTCCATACTATGATGTGGCCCGGTATCCTTATAGGCGCAGGCAGGGAATACGTGCTGCCGCACACCATAAAAGTTTTCGAATATCTGAACGCCAAGGGAGTTAAGTTTTCCAAAAGCAAGGGCGTTGGGCTCAACATGGAGGGCGCAGTAGAGCTGCTGCCATCCGATTACTGGAGGTTTGCACTCATGTACCTGCTGCCGGAAACATCCGATACCGATTTCTCAATAGAGGAATTCATAGAAATAGTTAACAAGGTAATGAACGACAAGATAGGCAACCTCGTCAATAGGGTGCTGACCATATACGGGGCCAACCGCGGCATGATATCCGGCAGCGAAGCCGAAGCGGCATCGATTTCAAAAGCAAAGTCTATAATAAGCGAGTATATCGCCGAATTCGATGCAATAAACATGCGGAACGCGCTTCACAAAGTCATAGGGCTTTCAGAGCTCGGCAATGAGGTAATGAGCAGCACCGAGCCGTGGAAGCTGGCCAAGGCCGAAGACGCAAATTCGAAAAAGGAGTTTTCAAAGATAATGGTATCACTGAGGCAGATAGTATACGATCTCGGCATAATGCTGTGGCCGTTTGCCCCGGATGCCGCATCTAAGATACTGGATTATTTCGGCGTAGATGCACAGCCCAAAATAAAGATGCTGGAGAACGTGCCGGATATAGACACAGGCAAGCCGCCAAAGGCCATATTCAGCAAAATAACCGAAAAGGAGCGCAAGAAATTCGAAAAATACATAGATTCATAATCATCTTACCCTGCTCCCGGGCCTAAGCTCCTTGTCAGGGCCAAGCAGGGATATGCCCGACTCGTCCTCGGCAGCCAGAACCATGCCTTCCGAAACGAAGTTTGCTATCCTCTTTTGGTCAAGGTTCGCTACCACCACTACATACTTTCCAAGCAGCTGGTCTTTCGAATATACGTCCTTTATGCCTGCAGCAATGCTTCTTATCCCAAGCTCGCCGAGGTCCACCTTCATCGCATATATGGGCTTCCTCGCGCCTTCCAGGTCTTCAACTTCAACTATCTTCCCTATCCTGAGCTCGATCTTGGAAAACTCCTCAATAGTAACCATTTAATCGCCCTAATGCATGCTCATATAAAAAATAAATAGCAATAGCTTACCGCAGGCCTCCTGCAGCCCAATGACAGGAGCCACAAAGATATAAAAGCTTTTAGAATGTAAATTTAGCTGTAAATCTTATTATACACTGGTGAATTAATGAGTCAATTTAGCTCCCAAAGAATGGCAGGTTCAAAGACAAAAAAATCCGGAAACGGAAAAAAGAAGATAAAATTCAGGGATAAGCGGAGAAGCGAAACCGGAAATTATTTTGCCGCAACAAAACTTTCCGAAAAAAACGTAAACGTGCAGGTAAGGAAGCGCGGCGGTGTAATCGGAACGCGCCTCAAGAATGCTGGCATGGTCAACCTTCTGACCAAGGACGGCTACAAGAAGGTCAAGATTAAGGGTGTCATGGAATCCAGGGACAACAGCAACTTCGCAAGGCAGAACATAATAACAAAAGGGACCCTAATAAACACAGACCTGGGCAAAGCCATAGTCACAAACCGCCCCGGAAGGGAGGGCAGCGTTAATGCCAAGCTGATAGATTAACGGTGTTGCAATGCCAGAAACAGTTTACGAATTCGACGAGTCCGAGTATCCGCAGATAAAGCACATGCTCGAATACGATCCATATGTAGACAAGAGCATAAGCAGCGAGGCCCTTAGCAAGCTGGCAGACAACAAGTTTTCAAATGTCATATTCGCACGCCAGGAATACTACATAAAGGACGGTCCCTCATTGGGCGCGCCGGCCGGAAAATACTACCTTTACCTGAAGGCCAATGACGAGTTCACCGCAATAGCGCAAGAAAAATTCAAGAAGGAATTCACCTCGCTCAAGAGGGCGCCTCCAGAAATAGAAAAGAAGGTCATAGAAGATGTAAAGGAGGAGCAGGACAGGGCCAATGCCGGCTTCGGTGCAATATTCGGTGATTAGCTCACACTAGTGAATTTATGAATATCCTAAGCTCAAACGATTTAGATAGGGAGCAGATAGAGAAGATATTCAATCTTGCAGACAAAATAAAGGAGAACAAGGAGGAGCTCTCGCTGAAGGAAAACAGCATTCTCGCATTGTTCTTTGAAAAGGCCTCGACCAGGACTAGAACCTCATTTGAAGCCGCGATAACACAGCTCGGCGGAAAGGGCATATACATAGATGCGCAGACCTCACAGCTCAAGCGCGGAGAGCCGATAAGCGACATAGCGCGCATGTTGAGCAGCTACTGCGACTTCATAGCTGCCAGGCTCTATAGCCACTCAGACCTGGTGTCAATGGCCGAGCATTCGTCGGTGCCAGTGATAAACGCGCTTACCGATTTGGAGCATCCAACACAAGCCCTTGTCGACATGTATACGGTTCTCGAATATAAAAGAAATCCTAAAAACGTCAAGATTGCGTTTGTAGGGGACATAGCGACGAACACCGCAAATTCGCTTATGATCACAGCCGCTAAGCTGGGCGCATCCATGGTGCTGGTAGGACCAAAAGGCTACCTGCCCAACAGCACGTACTTCAACAAAGCCAAGGAATACGGCGAAATAACGTTTACGGATGAGATAGAAAAGGGAATGGAGGACGTTGACATAATATACACTGATACTTTCGTCAGCATGGGGCAGGAGGAAGAGGCCGAAAAGCGCCGCAAGATGTTCGCTGACTATCAAGTAAACAGCAAGATGCTCGAATACGCGAACGAGGATGTGCTTGTAATGCACTGCCTTCCCGCGCACAGGGGGGAGGAAATAACCGGCGAAGTAATAGATGGTCCAAAGAGCATAGTCTGGGAGCAGGCAAAAAACAAGCTGCTGATAGCAAAAGCCGTGCTGCTATTTCTATCGCAGAGCAACCGTTGAACCCGAACCGTGCATCCGATTCTTTTGCATAATAACTTTATAAAGTTAATTTACCATCATCCTATAATGGTGTTATCTTGGCAGAACAATTCAAGGCCGACAAGCTCGCACAGCTGCAGGCTCTCGGAATAGACCCATATCCATACAGGTTCGATCAGAGAAATCACGCCGCTGAAATTACGTCTGCATTTGAAGAATTCAATAGCAAGGCGGTCTCTGCTGCCGGCAGGGTAGTGGGAATGCGGCACATGGGAAAACTTTATTTCATCGACTTGCTGGACCAAACAGGCAAGATACAGGTTCTAGTTTCGGCTGCGAATCTTGATGAAACGAGCCTAAAAATTGTTGACCTGCTGGACACGGGCGACGTAATCGGAGTGCACGGCACTGTCACAAAGACCAAGCGCGGAGAGATAAGCATAGACGCATCCGAAGTGGCAATGCTTTCAAAATCCCTCAAGTCGATGCCTGAAAAATTTCACGGCCTTAACGATGTGGAAATACGCTACAGGAAAAGATATCTAGACTTAATAGCCAATCCAGAGGTACGCAATTTCTTTACAACCAGGGCGAAGATCCTGAAGTACATGCGCGACTTTCTGGACTCGAGGGGATACACTGAATTTGAGACTCCTGTGCTGCAGCCAACATACGGTGGCGCTAACGCTACTCCATTCACCACACACTACAATGCGATAGACAGCGATGTTTATCTGCGCATATCTGACGAGCTCTACCTAAAGAGGTTGATAATAGGCGGGTTTGAGAAGGTCTATGAAGTTTCGAAGGACTTCAGGAATGAAGACATGGACTCGACCCACAATCCGGAATTCACACAGATAGAAGCCTACGAGGCGTACAAAGACTACAACGACTATATGGAAATGACCGAAGAGCTTTTGGGCGGCATGGTCAAGCACATATTCGGCTCGCACAAAATAGAGTACCGTGGCAGGGAGCTTGATTTCACACCACCATTCAAAAAGCTGTACTGGGTCGAGGAGCTGAAAAAAAGGTCTGGCATAGATGTATCAACGATAACTGACAGCGAATCAAATGAAATATCAAAGAAGGAAAAATTAGAAATACCTATAAAGAATGCCTACCACGTCGCTGACGCGCTTTTCGACAAATACATAAAGCCGGAGTTGTTCAATCCTACTTTTGTGGTGGATTTTCCTGCATACATGTGCCCACTTACCAAGGACAAGCGTGGCAACAAGCTTCTGAGCGAAAGGTTCGAGCTCTATATGGCCGGCGTAGAGGTGGCAAACTGCTATTCAGAGCTGACAGATCCTATAGAGCAGAAGGCCAAATTCGAAGAGCAGGAGTCAGAAAGGATGCGCGGCGACTCGGAAGCCCCGCCTTCAGATGCAGACTTCATAGAGGCCATCGAGTACGGCATGCCTCCCACTGCCGGGATAGGCATTTCCATAGACCGCCCTACAGCCATACTTACAAACAACATATCCATAAAGGAGATAATACCGTTTCCTGCGGAGCGCCCACTGCCAAAGCACGACAAGAAAAAATAAACTGCTTTCAAATAGAAATATAAATATAAACGATGCAAACTAAATTTGCATTATTGATGCCAGGGTGGCGGAAACCGGTAACGCGTGTGCCTGGAAAGCGTTCCCGCAAGCACATGGCTCTTCGAGCCGTTTGGGTTCAAAAGCAATATTCTATTGCTGGATATCCCAACCCTGGCGTCTTTTCAAGTATTCCACTACAACTTCTTTTCCCTCTACAAATTCGATACCGCTTCTGCGGGCACATTCAATAGCATCGCGTTTTGCCAGCGATTTGCCGTCTTCTCCAAGCATTTCCGCTATCGTAGTGCACGGTACCAGCCCGCCAATCTCCGCGAGCGCAAGGGATAGCTCTGTATGCCCTCTCCTTTCGGCTATCATGTTCTTGTCTCCGATAAGCAGGTGCACATGGCCCGGGCTCCTAAAATTTTCCGTAAATTCTTTCACGGCCCGGGAGTCGCCGCGCGCAGCCAGTGCCACTACATTCGAGAACTCCGTCACCGTAAGTGCCCTGTCATTGTCCGGTATGCCCGTAAACGTGTTCCTGTGGTTCACTGTTATTGAAAAAGAGGACTTACTGTCGTATTTGACGTCCCTGTCGTTGAGCATATCAAAGATTTTCATACCTGAATTCCTGTAAACTTCTGTCATGAACGGTATGCCCAGATATTCTGCAATGCTATACGGCATCGCCACGCATATGAGCCCTCCGGCTTCCTTTCTAAGCATCCTAATCGCTGCACTGTCGGCAAACTGCGATGCAAAGACCAAATCGGTCTCGCCTTCCCTGTCCTCTGAGTCGAACAGCAGAACGGGTTTTCCAGACCTTAATGCGGCTACAGCCTCCTTTACTCCCATAAATTCATCCTGCCATTGGCAACATATTCTCTAATGCAACAAAAGCATAAATGCCTTTCAATCTGCAGTTTAATACTGAAAGAAAAAAGAAACAGGACAAAAGCCTACTTCTTGTCCTCTCTTAGCATGTGCCCAAACTCTTCCTCCTTGGCGTCAAGGTGGGCTTTGGTGTATTCATTTGGAGGTATGATTACCGGCGTTCTTTCCACGCTATACCCGTTCTCTTCAAACGCCCATATCTTCTTCGGATTGTTTGTCGCAACGTTTATCCCAAATCTGCTGTCAAGGCCCAAGAACCTTAATATCGCTATCACCCCGCCATAAGTCCTTGGATCCAGCGCTTCCGGTTCTATAAACTCCATGCCCTTTAGTGCGGCCGCCGCCTCTACGGTGTTGTATCCGAGTTCATCCTGCAGCATTAGTGTGCCTAGCTTGAATGACAGCCCCATGCCCCTTCCATCCTGCTTCGGCATGTGCACTATCATTCCACTGCCGTTTTTTTCTATTTCGCGCATGGCTTTGAGCAACTGCAGCTTGCAATCGCACGTCTTGTCATGGAAAAGCTGTCCTGTTTTGCAAGCAGAGTCCATTCTTACTAATATTTTACTGTCTTCAAACTTCGGGTTAAATTTATCGTCCAGCCCGGCTTTTACCAGAACGTTGTACTCGCTCCACCTGTCACCCACTTCAAATTCAAACTCGTAGAATTTGCCAAAAGGCGTGTCAATGGGTCCAAGACCAAGCCTGGTTACCTTGACCTCCTTCACCTGCCCATTCTCGATGACTGTGATGTCTTTTGCCAAAGGCATCAGCACGTCACGCACCTTCTGGATGACAGCCTCATCCCTGGCTATTTTTTCCCTGTATTTCCTATCCTTTTCCAAAATGCTTCTTTCAACCTCCACCATTTAATAACCCCAAGGAGATTGAATTTTAAACCGTTTTTATATCTTCTGTGCGGAAAAGCGCCGTTATTTAAGCCTTGTTATATTACTAGTGTTACAATTCCTATGTTATACTTTAACCATTTCACCGAGCTTGTCCCTCTTGGCCCTGAGGTGCTTGATAGTATACTTGTCTGCGCGTATGTCCTGCTTTGTAAGCCTGGCCCTGTATCCGTTTTCCAATACTTCCTTAAGCTTTGAAGTGTTGTTTGCGATGACCTCTAGCCTATGCGCCTGCCCTACCCCAAAGAACTTCAGTATTGCAACAGCGCCATAATAGTCCCTCACATCAACTTTCTTGTTGACCGCCTTAGACGCCTCATAAGTGTCATAGCCGAGCTCCTTCTGCAGTACCAGCGTCGCGTACTTCTTTGCATAGCCGTGTCCCCTGCCTTCCTGGTTCGGTATTGTTATTATGAGCCCGTTTCCGCGCTTTCCTATGGCTTCCATCGCGCTATGCAGCTGCTGCCTGCACGTGCAGGTCCTGTCAAGGTAAATCTCTCCAGTCCTGCAACCTGAGTCTGTTTTGATCAGAAGCTCCCTGCCACGCTTGAACAGCGGCATAAATTCTTCATCGAAGGCCTTGGCATTTACAAGCACTTCATAGTCCTTCCATCTGTCATTTATCTTGAATTCGTAGATCATAAAGTTGCCGTACCTTGTAATGATGGGACCCACTGCTATCCTGCGGACTTCAAGCTTCTTGGCCTTTCCATTTTCTACTACATGCACCTCCTTATTGACCGGCTTCAAAGATCTCCTTACCCTTTCAATAAAATTTTCGTTCGCACTATAGCTTGCATTTTTAACCATAAAAGCACCCGTGCATCAAGTCCGCCTATTAATTCATAGATAAAATTATTATTTATTTATTTACTTAAATTATTTATCGGTGCCCTATTCCACCTAACAGAACCCATATCGCATGCGAAATATATTTATTTCTATTTATCTATAATAATTACGCCCATCGGGCATTCGTTCTTATGCGGTTACTTTGTATCTTCTAGACGCTGCAGTCTGCGTGCGTCTATACTTCGTAACATTTAAATAAGACAAATAAAGATAATGGTAAAGGTGCAGATTTGATGGCAGAGCCAAAGAAACGCGCAAGGCAGCAGGAGGGCCAAAGGGCAACTTCGATAGTGAGAATCGCCAATAAGGACATAAACGGCGGCCTTAACATACAAAGGGCGCTGGATCAGGTAAAGGGCATAGGCCAGACGATGTCGCATTCGCTGTCATACGTGATAGAGCACAAGTTCAACATAGACCCTTCTACTCCAATAGGCTCGCTCAACGAAAGCCAGGTGACGCAAGTCGAGGAGCTTATAAAAGACCCGCACAAATACGGCGTGCCAAAATACCTGCTAAACAGGAGGAACGACATGGATACAGGCAAGGACATGCACCTAATAGGCAATGATCTCATTTTTGCAGTAAGACAGAGCATAAACAGGGATGTCACGCTTCGCGTATGGCGCGGATACAGGCATCAGTACGGCCAGAAGGTAAGGGGCCAGCATACAAGGTCAACCGGCAGGACCGGGGCAACCGTGGGCGTGACAAAGAAGGCTATTATAGCAGCCCAGAAGCCGCAGGCCGAGGAAAAGAAGAAATAGCGTGGTCTAATGGGCGCCCCAAAGAGAAACAGAAGGAAATACGACAAGCCAAAGGACATTTGGAACTTGGCCAGAATCAAGGCCGACAACGCACTTATCACCGAATACGGCCTTGCCAACATGCACGAGCTGTGGAAGGTGCAGTCCGAGATAAGCAGGCTCAGGGGCAACGTCAGGGTGCTGCTGTCCGGCTCTAGCTCGCACGATACGTCAGACAAGATAATCGCCAGGATGGTAAAGTTCGGAATCGTGGAGAATGGTGCAACCCTGGAGAAGGTGCTCGACATAACTCCAAATGCATTCCTAGCGAGGAGGCTGCAGACCGTCGTATTCAAGAAGGGCCTTGCGCGGACCATAAAGCAGGCAAGGCAGCTGATAACACACGGATTTATCGCAGTTAACATGAAAAGGGTCAGCATTCCAGGCTACCTGGTAGCCACTGCGGAAGAAGACAAGATATCATACTACAAACCCATAGACATAAATGTAAATGTCAAGCAGCCAGAGGCCGCTCCGGCTGCCCCTGAGCAAGAAAAGGCGCAGCCTGCAGAAGAAGCAGTCGCGCAATAACGGTGTTTATAAATGGCTAAAAAAGGATCATCGAAGGCCGCAAAAGCCCAGGAGGCCGAATCACAGACAAAGAAAAAGGAAAAGGAAAACGTCTCCTACGAGGCAAAGGCCATGGAAGAGGCCAAGACCAAGCCAAAGCCGGAGAGGTGGGCTGTTGCTCATGTATACTCATCAAAGAACGATACGATAATAACCCTGACCGACTTGAGCGGATCTGAGACCATAGCCGTAGGGAGCGGAGGAATGATGGTCAACGCGGATTCGCAGGAAGGCTCGCCATATGCGGCAATGCAGGCTGCATACAAGGTCGCCGCGGAAGCCAAGGAAAAGGGCATAACCAACATAAACATAGAGATAAGGGCGCCAGGCGGCCACGGCGCAAAAACTCCCGGGCACGGCGCACAGGCAGTAGTCAGGGTACTTGCAAGGAGCGGCCTCAGGGTCAACAGGATCGAGGACGTAACGCCAATACCTACCGATACCACACGAAGGCCAGGAGGCAAGCGCGGCAGAAGAGTATAACTGCTTTTAACATTTTTCTTCTTGCTGCACCGCAACGCTACGCAATGCAACAGTGTCAGCAAGCAGGCTCATACTGTGCAGCAGCTCAGCTTTGAAACATCCGCAAAAAACGACTGGCAGGCAAGCTTGAATCCTTCGCTCATGGTCGGGAACACATGCACAGTATCTATTACGTCTTCGAGCTTAAGGTGGAACTTAACGGCCATTACTCCTTCGTGTATCAAATCCGCAGCTCCATGCGCAAGCATGTGGACCCCAAGTATCTCGTGAGTCTTAGGGTTTATAACTACCTTTATCACCCCTCTTGTGTCTGATATTATGTTAGCCTTTGCTATTACGTAGGCCGGCAGCACGTTGCATCCGCAATTTTTCATATCGCTTATTACCTGTTCCTCCGTCTTTCCCACCATTGCGGCTTCTGGTTCTGTAAAAACTGCGCTCGGCACTTCGTTTATATCTATTTTAAGCTTTCCTGTTCCAAATGCATTCTGCGTTGCCAAATTGCCTTCCTTTGCAGCAAGGGTTTCAAGCATCGGGCTGCCGGTAACGTCTCCAGCAGCATATATGCCAACGCTGCTTGTCCGCATAGCATTGTCTATCTTGATAAAGCCGTTTCCGTATGTTTCAACAGAAGCTTTTTCCAGGCCAAGCTTGTCAGTATTCGGCGCTCTGCCTGTCGCCATAAGGAGCTTCTCTGCCGAAAAGGTTTTTACATCGCCTCCAACCTCAACATCAACCATAACCCTGCCCTCGCTTTTGTAAAATCTCTTCGGAGCAGCATTTGTTATTACATCTATGCCATCCTCAGCCAGGTACTTTTCAAGCCGCTTGGCTATCACCGGCTCCCAATTTGGAAGTATCGTGGGGCTGCGCTGCAGGATGGTGACCTTGGATCCGAACATCGAGAACATCTGAGCGAATTCGAGGCCCACTGCCCTGCCTCCAACCACTATGACGCTGCCCGGAAGTTTTTTTAGGGCGAGCGCCTTTTCATTGTCCAAATAGTCAATTTTTTCAATGCCCTCAATTTTTGG
>JAMCZL010000037.1 GCA_023485745.1 Candidatus Martarchaeota archaeon
ACCTTGTAAACAGGTCTGCTCCACACCTTTCTGAATTTCTGCCTGTAAGAATAAAGATCGTATAGCTCTCTTAGCGGGGTGTGGCAATACCATACAACGCGTTCATTGCTGTTCCTTATCCAGTGGCTGGGCGCTATGTGCGCATTTATCACGTCATAGTCCTCCTTTATTACAAATCTGTAAAAAGACATGCCGTAATTAAGGCCTTGCGTAGCCCTGCTATAAGGTAAGATTTTGGCCGCAGTTCTGGTGCCTATAACCTCGACATCAAGATCGGAAAATTCTGGAAACGTCGTGTTCTTATCGTATTCTGCGGTGTATATCTTGGCCTTGTAATGCTGCGCCATCCTGAGCACTATCTTTTCGGCCCCGCCCTTCATGGTAAGGTTTGCCTGGGTTATTGCGATATCCATAAAATCATTTATGGTATTATATCTAATAAACTTAACCGCGTTTTAATACTTCATTAATAATATATATAAACGCAGCACGATGATAAAATGGACTTAGGAGAAGGCCTAAGGCAGGCAATAGCAAAAATTTCACGCTCCACAATAATCGACGTAAATACAATTCGCGAATTTTCAAAGGAGCTGCAGAAAACCCTGCTTATGGCAGACGTCGAAGTAAACCTTGTTGTAGAATTTACCAAGGGCATACAGGAGCAGGCGCTAAAGAGCAAGCCTCCACCCGGCCTGGATCCGCGTGAATACATAACCAACATGGTATATGAGGAGCTGGTAAAGCTGATGGGGAAGACCTATGAGCCGCAGATATCCAAAAAACGCATATTGCTGGCAGGGCTCTACGGCTCAGGCAAGACAACCACTGCGGCAAAGCTGGCGAAATATTACCAGGACAGGGGATTAAGCGCCGGCGTAATATGCTGCGACGTCACACGCCCCGCCGCTTACCAGCAGCTCGAAACACTGGCAAAGCAGGCGAACGTAGCGTTTTTCGGAATTAAAGACAGCAAAGATCCTGTCCAAATAGTGAAGTCCGGATTAGAGGCCATGAAGGGCAAAGGTGTTGTTATATGCGACACCAGCGGCAGAAACGCTCTTGACGCAAACCTGGTAGAGGAACTCAAAAAGGTATCTGACGCGTTCGCTCCTGACGAAAAGGTGCTTGTCGTTAGCGCAGACATAGGCCAGGTCGCCGGGAGGCAGGCCCGCGAGTTCGCAAAAGCGATCTCAATCAGCGGTGTAATAGTAACAAAGATGGATGGCTCCGCGAAAGGCGGGGGTGCACTGAGCGCCGCGAACGCGGCACACGCCCCAGTCCTGTTCATAGGCACCGGGGAAAAGGTCTCCAACATAGAGCCGTTCGATTCCGAGAAATTTATAGGCTCGCTGCTCGGAATCCCCAATATGGAAAAGCTAATAGAGCACGTAAGTGCTGCGGTCAAGGAAGCCAACCTAAGCGAAGAAGAGATAGATGTGGAAAAGCTCAATTTCGAAACTTTCTACGCACAGCTCAAGGCGTTGAACAAGATGGGTCCGTTGAAAAACGTGTTTGGAATGCTTGGCGCTCCAGATGTTCCAAAGGAGCTGGTTGAAGAGGGAGAATCCAAGCTCAACAAATACAAAGTGATAATATCCTCAATGACCAAGGAAGAAAGGCAGAACGAAAAACTGCTCCACGATCCGGGCCGCGCGGAAAGGATTGCCAGGGGAAGCGGCACAACGGAAAAAGACGTGCGGGCGCTGCTATCAGATTTCAACAAGATGAAAAAATCTTTCAACATGCTAAAAAACAACCGCGGAATGAAGCGCTTCTTCTCCAAACTTTCATAAAAATATAAAAATAGCAGATAACAAAATTAAAATAAAAAAGAAAACTAAAACAAAATTATGGTGAAGCCACCAAAATTTATCTCTTCTTCTTTGAACTCTTCTTTGCCTTCTTTGACTTTTTCGCTGCCATTTATCTCACTTTCAGCAAATGTTATGATTGAATAAAAAATATTTAAATATATTCGTATAAAATCTTTAATAACATTACATGGTGTTTTATTCAGGTATAAATTGATTTACTCGCATAAAAGCGACACATTGCTGCCAGCCCAAATTCTGTCGCCGCACAATTTGCTTAAGCCTGTTTACCCTGCCAAAAATCCTACAAATCCACCAATCTTTCAAGAAAATGCGGATTTCATCAAAATTGAAAAACTTTGTCCTAAAAATTTACTTTATAAGATTTTGCTGACAAATAAATTAAGGTATAAAAATGCAGGACAAGGAAAAGCTCGAATCAAGGCTGGATGAGCTGCAGGAAGAATATTCAAAGACAAAGGACAACAAGGCGACAAACAAGCACCTCGGAGCTCTCAGGTCAAAGATTGCGGCAGTAAAAAAGGACATAATAAAGGCGAGCAAGAAAAAGCACGGCCGCGGATTTTTTGTCAAAAAATACGGCGATGCGACTGTGGCGCTTGTGGGCTTCCCGAGCGCCGGAAAATCGACAATACTGAACGCGCTGGCAAATTCCAAGTCGAAAATCGGATATTACGCGTTCACAACAACCACCATAATACCGGGCACCATGCTCTATAAAGACGCGCACATACAGGTTCTCGACATGCCTGGCATAATAGAAAACGCGCACGAGGGATACGGCGGCGGCGTCGCAGTTATAGCCCAGATGAAGGTTGTAGACCTGCTGGTTTTCGTGATAGATGTGAATTCCATAGACCAGCTCGGGATGCTGCTAAAGGAACTCAATGCCCTGCAGATATTCGTAAACAAGAAGAGGCCGTCTGTTCAGATAATGCCGGACGAAACCTCTCCGGGCATCGTTATTGACGTAAACAAGTCCAGTCTCGGCCCAGATGAAATAAAAATGATACTGAACAGCTTCGGCGTTTACAATGCCAACGTAAGGATATGGGACAACATGGACGGAAACGACCTGATAGGCATAATATCCGGAAAGTCTTCGTACATACCCGGCATAGTCGCGCTGAACAAGGTTGACACAAACAAAAATTTTGAAAAGATTAAGGCAGACATCGAAAGCAGATACGGCTTCGTGACCGTACCGACCAGCGGCCTGAACGGAACAGGAATTGAAAGCCTAAAGCGTTCAATATACGAGAACCTGTCAATAATGAGAGTTTACCTTAAGCCAAGGGCAAAAGAAAACCCAGAGCCGATAATAGTAAAGAGCGGTTGCACTGTGGGCCTGCTGGCAAGAAAGCTCCACACAGAAATACTCAACGACCTTAAATGCGCTTACCTCAACGGCCCAAGCGTAAAGTTTAGGAATCAGCGGGTAGGCGTGAACCACGTACTTGCCGAAGGCGATACTATAACATTCATAAAAGAATAAATATATTAAATGAGCAAGCGCAGTGATCGAGATGGGCATAAAATACTGGGAATTTGAAGACGCCCCGTTCAAGGAGAAGCTTAAAAGCCTAAACGTAAAGGAGATTGCAAAAATCTTTTTCGACAACGAGACCGAAGCATACCGATTCGCGCTGCTTCTTTATTCGGTCAAAAGGAAAGGAGTCCTGAAACTAAAGGACGTTCCAAAGGACATTCCGATAGCAACTGCAAAAAGATACCTTGACTACGGAGTTCAAATCGGAATGCTCAAGCACGAAAATACCTCGTATTCGCTTACCGACCGCTATACCAAGCCCCTAAAAAACATAGCTGCATACATAAAGGCATGGATGGACAGCATGTCGGAAGAGGACCTTCTCACAGAGTTCCCGAACGCAGACTCCGGCAGGCAGGAAAAACGCGGCGGAAGGCCGAAAGGCGAGCAACAGCTACCACAAGCATAACTGTCGCGGGCCCGGCGGGACTTTCATGCGTTTTTGCGCATTTTGAACCCGCGACCATCAGCTTAGAAGGCTGCTGCTCTGTCCAAGCTGAGCTACGGGCCCGCTAAATCCTATCCTTAACGTTAAAAAATTCAATAGTATTCTGAGTTAGCTTGTCTGCAGCGGTTTCAAAGCTTACCTGCTTTAGCCTGGCTATGTTCTCAATCGCGGATCTAACGTCCTTGGGAAACATGCCCGCGGTCGGCGAATCCGTCTCGGCCATTAAGTAATCTATGGATATGCTATTTATTACTTTGTCCCTTTTGGAGGATTTCAGTGGAGGCACCGATATCATATAACCTCTTTTCTCAGCAATTTTGGCATGCTCAACGCCCCCCTCAAAGAAATGAATGTGCACTTTGAGGCCTGTGCGCTCCTTAAGTATTATGAATACGTCGTCTATCGCATTCCTGGAATGCACGCTGACAGGCATCCTAAGTTTTTCGGCCAAATCAAGAAAAAGCTCAAAAACCTGCTTCTGCCTGTTCACGCCTTCGAATCCTGCCGCGCGGGTATAATCCAAGCCTATCTCACCGATGCCTGCAATTATGCTCTTATTGCTTCTTGCTATGTCCAAATTGTAATTGAGCTCCTTATCGGGCATGGCTGCTGCATATTCCGGATGAACTCCAATAAGCGGGAACACGTGCTTAGAGGCCAAATCTATAGACTTGAGGTTGGATTTCGTGTCTACGCCGTCTGTAAACATGTAGAGCACTCCGCTTTCGACCGCCTCGTTTATCTTTAGGATATCTATCGCATCTAGGTGGCAATGGGCGTCTGCCATAACCGTAACCGTTTTTCGCAGTTCCATTCTGTTTATGTGGGTCATAAGCTGCCGGGTCTGTTGCAGGCGCATCACCTAATACATATATATCTGAATAAAATTAAATATCAGAATATTATTAATAAATAAATCGCTTTATAATAATAGGGATGCATCATGCCTAGAATTAAAAGTCAGCGCGATCCAAAGGGCAACACCGAAGCTGCCATAAAAAGGCTTTCAAGATCAAACTATATACTTTCGGCAGCCGTGCTCGTCCTCGCAATAGCGCTGATATTTACCGTGCTGGCATTCGGCTCAAGCATAAGCTCCATCAGAACAGAAATATCCAACCTGCATTTCTCATCAAGCGGCAACAGCTCTACAGTTCCATCATACAACCTAACCGGTACGCTTCTAGTGCCTCCTACATCTATACCCAGCGATCCAGTAATAGCAAAGCAGATGTCATTCGGAAGCCGTCTCACCAATATAAACCAGCCGCTCAACGCGACAGATCTGGCCGTAATAAACGACGCGCCGAATTCGTACTTTGAAACAGCTGGCGAAATGCTGTTAAACGGCAGCCTGGTCAATTATGCAAGTGGCAAGGGTGCTTCTGCAGTGCCTCCATTCATGGTTAACGGAAAGCCGTCAATGATATATCTTGGATCAATAACGTGCGTCTTTTGCGGAGAGAACAGGTGGGCCATGGCGCTGGCGCTTTCAAGATTTGGCAAGTTCTCCAGGCTCTATACCGGATACAGCTCCTTCGGAGACCACAACCTGCCGACCCTATACTGGTCTCCTGCACACTACAACCAATCCGCTGAGGATCTGGGCGCATTCTACAACAGCAGCTACATAAACTTCATAGCAATAGAGGATACCAATCCGATAACAGGCGGATTTGTCCTTAATCCGATGAGCACCATACAAAGCAGGATAAACGCTACAAACAACACAATATACATGGACGCCATGAAGTTCATATTGCAGTTGAACAACTTCCAGGGTACTCCATATACCATATGGGGCAAATACAACATGCCTGGGGCGGACGCCGTGGATTTTGGCAATTCAACTCCGACAAACAACACGTTGCCAATGACCTATATGACGCACGCTTCCGTATTCAAGCAGTTTGCAAGCCCCACAGATCAATTCGCCCTTACCGAATACGCAGGTGCCGACATATATGCGGCCATGATATGTTCCACGCTTAACGGCACGACAACAAACATGCCTAGCATATGCTCACTGCCGGCAATAAAGGGCATAGAGAGCAGCGAAGGCGTATGATGATGGTACAAATGCCATACAAAAGCAAGACAAGAAGCAGTACTAAAAAGCCAACTGCCCAATCCGGCAAGAGGGGAAGGATCGCTGCAATAAAAGCGGTATTTTCAAGGCCCGAACACATAGGCATAGCCATTCTGGGCGCGATAATATACTACCTACTGTTTTACTTCCTGATAACGCAAAGCAACCACGGCGTATTCCTGCTTACGGTGCCTGCATACATGATATACCTGCTCGTGATAACCTCCGGCATACTGCTTTCAATCAGCATATTCTCAATAAGGTCGCTGAGAAGAAGCAAAATCAAAAACGGGGCGCCTGCAAGCTTCCTGAGCGTGGCAATGCCTGCTGCGGGCGGCGTCATAGCGGGATGCTCCTGCGAAGTCCCAATACTGGGCAGCATCCTATACCCGCTGGGCCTTAATGTATTCGCCGTGAGCGGGGTAATATCAGCAATAGCAGTTTACGGCCCTGCCCTAATCGCGATATTCATAGTTGCAAACCTGCTTTCGATATACTACCTTTCTGGAAAAATAGCGCG
>JAMCZL010000039.1 GCA_023485745.1 Candidatus Martarchaeota archaeon
TCGCTCATACTTGCGGACGCGCAGCTCAGGCTCGAGGGATTGCCGGGAGTCGGGAAGGTAGAACTCGACCTTGTATGGGACCCAATGTGGAGCCCGGACATGATGAGTGACGAGCTGAAGTATAGAAATGCTTGATCAGTACATGTAGTCTTCGGCTGCGCTTTTGTAATCCAGTATCTCGTTCTTATTGAACCATACGGATATTTCGCGCTCTGCGGTGGGTACGCTGTCAGATGCATGCAATATGTTCCTTACCACCCTTTTCCTGCTGTCAGCGAAGTCGTACGAATCCGTTGAAAAGGAGCCTCTTATCGTAGAGGGATCTGCCCTCGTAGGCGCGGTTGCGCCGGCAATTTTTCTTACTGAGGCTATTGCGTCGTTGCCTTCTATAACCATTGCAACAACCGGTCCGGAGGTAAGCGCCTTTACCAGCCAGTTCCTTATTCTTGTGCCAAGTTCAATTGGAGTTTCCTTGAATTCCATGCCCTTCTCGTCGTATCCCTTTTTCGTGTTTTTCCACATGTTCTCGTACCACTCCTTTTCCAGCACATAGTGCTTCTCGGCCGTCTCCTTTGTGGGCCAGAGCATTTTAAGCGCCACTACCTTCAGGCCCGCATCTTCGAATTTAGAGATTATCTTCCCTGAGAGAGACCGGTATACTGCATCCGGTTTTACTAGAACCAGTGTTTTTTCTATCATAAATTCACCTTTAACCTTATCTTTATAAGTTTGGGCGGAAATTATATTAAGTTTATCAATGCGGCTGAATCTGCTGCGTATCGCATTTGGGCATATCGCATGCGGCTCCGGACAGCATCTTAGGGAGATTTTTAGGCGTATGCGAGATCATATTTAAGTTGCTAGCAAAACTCATATGCATCTCGCATTCGTCCCCAGCCCAAGCATGAACCTTTCTGTAAAATTGAATAGAAAAGAGTTAAAAGAAATAGAAAAATAGGAAGTAAATCCTGCGCTTACTTGCCGTTTCGCAGTATGTCAGAGTATTTCTTCTGGATTGATTTTGCTTCCTTTTCGGCTGCGCTCTTCTCCGCCGCTTCCTTCTCTATCACATTTATCTGCTTCTTTGCGGTTTTCTTCTCCCTCCTCAGAAGCTTCAAATCGTATTTGGACTGCAGGTATGCGGACTTCTTTGTTGCAAGCACTTCGCCCTTTACCTTTAGTTCCTCTATCATGTTTGCAAGTTTTTCCTTTTCATTAACTAGGGACAGATGCGCCTTTTCGACCTTCTTCTCCAGCTGCGCAAGCTTCGCGGGATTCAGCAGCTTGTTCACCGGCTGCATATCGCTGTTTGCTATTGCGCTGGATATTATGTCATATGCCTTTGCGCCGTCTTTGAAAACATTCGCCTTGAACTTTAATACCGATTTTTTAGCCTTGAACTCCTTGTTCTCAGATAAGCGCACCTTGCTTGCCTGCTTTGGCAATTGGGTGTTCTCAAGCTTAAAGACGTCCCCTTTTAAATCTTTAAACTCTGTTTTTCTCGATTTTTTCTCGGTCTTCTTCTGCTTAATCTCTTTTATTGCCGTGTTTTTTGCATTCTGCATCTCCTTTAGCCTATCGTCAGACTTGTTTATAGGGCTTGGTGCAGCCTGCGGAGCACTAACATTTACATTGGCCGGGTTCTGATTCACACTTTGTGTTGGCATATTTTCACCATTATTAATTGCTAGGTAGAGTATTTTGCCAGATATATATAGGTTGTTGTTTTTTGAATTTCCGCAACAATCGGCATCGATTTTAAAAAGCCTTTGATAATGTTTAAATATATAGATACGACATATTAATGGGGTACTTACTCGCTGCTTATTGTGCCTTAGGATTATTTGGGGCGTTAAATATGATAAGACAACCCATAATATGTGTAATGGGCCATGTTGACCATGGAAAGACCACCCTTCTTGACAAGATAAGAAGCACGGCTATGGTGGCAAAGGAAGCCGGAGGCATAACTCAGCACATAGGGGCAAGCGAGGTCCCAATAGAAGTCATAAAGAAGATATGCAGCGAGATGCAGAATTTTTCCGCGGAGTCCATAAAGATACCGGGACTGCTTTTCATAGACACCCCCGGGCACGAGGCATTTACAAATCTCAGGAGAAGGGGAGGCAGCGTTGCAGACCTTGCGATACTGGTTATTGACATAACCAAGGGCTTTGAGCCTCAGACAGTAGAAGCCATACGCATACTTAGGGAGTACAAGACGCCTTTCATCGTGGCGGCGAACAAGATCGATATGATAACTGGATGGATAAACTCGAAATCCAAATCGCTGCAGACCGCCATGAAGCAGCAAAACAGCCAGGTAATAGAGGCGCTCAACAAAAAGGTATATGAGGTAGTCGGAAAGCTGGGCGAGATGGGCTTCTCCAGCGACCTGTATAGCAACGTTACGGATTTCAGGCAGGAGATATCGATAGTTCCGGTAAGCGCAAAAACCGGTGAGGGCGTGGCTGAGCTGCTCATGCTCGCAACTGGGCTTTCCCAGAGGTTCCTTGAAATGAAGCTCAACATAGAGGTAAACGGAAAGGGAAGGGGCAGCATACTCGAGAAGAAGGAGGACAGGGGCCTTGGATTCGTGATTGACGTCATATTGTATGATGGCACGCTCCATGTGAACGACACCATAGCCTTTGCCACATCCGAAGGCAAGGTCGAAACAACGAAGATCAAGGCGCTGCTGAAGCCTAAGCCCCTGAGCGAAATAAGGGATTCGAGCAACAAATTCGACTATCTTGACAAGGTGAGCGCCGCATCGGGAGTCAGGATAGGGGCGAACAACTTGGATTATGCGATGCCCGGGTCTCCGGTCATACAGGTCGTGGACGACAGCTATGCCAAGGAGATCAGCTCCGAGATAGGGAGTGTTTTTGCTACGTCCAAGGTCGGCGTAATACTCAAGGCGGATTCCATAGGCAGCATAGAGGCGATATCAAAGCTCTTGGATGAGCAGGGAGTCAGCATAAGCAAGAAGGGCATCGGCAACGTATCCAAGAGGGATGTCATGGATGCATTCGCAATGAATGCGATAAACCCCATGGATTCCATCATACTTGCGTTCAATGTAGGGATAGACAAGGATGCCGAGGATGCAGTATTTGCATCAAACATAAAGATAATCAGGAGCGAGATAATATACAAACTGGTGGACGACTGCGTGGCTGCAAGGGAGGGCATGAGGCTGAACAGGGCAAAGGCGATAGAGGAAAAGATAACTCTGCCGTTTCAGATAGAGGTGCTGCCGCACGCGTGCTTTAGGGCCTCGCATCCGGCGATATTCGGCGTCAGGGTTGTTGCAGGCAGGGTGAAGCAGGGAGCACATGCCATGAGCGACGAAGGCGTCCCGGTAGGAAAAATACGCGGCATACAGAACGAGAAGACCCCAATGACTATGGCAAAGGCCAACGACGAAGTCGCCATATCCATGGACGAGCCCACTTTCGGCAGGCAGGTAAAGGAAGGGCAGATGCTGTATTCTAAGCTGTCTCTAGAGGACATAAAGATGCTCCAGGGCGAGATGTCATATCTCATAAGCGACGAGGAAAAGGATCTTGTAAAGAGGATTGCTGGGATAGGAAGCCGAAACAAAAAATAGCACTAGGCACCCATACAAAATTTTTATCTGGCTACATTTTGGGTATCATATTATTCTTATTGCTTTTGCTGAGAAGATTATAAAAATAAGGGGATGAAAAATGAAGAATATAAAGGTTTCATTGTCAAACTCTACGCCCGTTCTGGAACAGCCGGTAGAATACGTTGAAAGGAAGGGAATCGGCCATCCAGACAGCCTCATAGACGGGATAGTAGAGAGGGCAAGCACAGACCTGTCAAACGCTTATGCGGACAAGACGGGAATGATACTTCACCACAACCTAGACAAGGGACTGATAGTGGGGGGCTCGGCAAAGGCCGTGTTCGGAGGCGGCGAGATTATCAAGCCCATAGAGGTCATAGTAGCGGGGCGCGCCTCGAACAGGTATCAGGATGTAGAGATACCTGTGAACGACATAGTCATAAATTCGGCAAAAAACTACCTAAAGGAGAATACCAGGTTCCTTGACCTTGACAGAGAGGTAACGTTCAGCACCAAGATACTCGAAGGCTCTGAGGACCTCAAGCACATATTTGGAAGAAGCTCGGAGATGCCGCTTGCAAACGACACATCTTTCGGAATAGGATTTGCACCATTCAGTGTTACCGAAAGGCTGGTCCTTGGCACGGAAAGGATGCTTAATAGCAAGGAATACAAGGGCATCGTCCCGGCTGTCGGCGAGGACATAAAGGTTATGGGAATAAGGGAAGACAAAAGGATAACACTCACCCTTGCGGTAGCGTTTGTATCAAAGTTTATCGGCAATGCAGACGAATACTTTACGCTGAAGGACAGGGTTAAAAAGGATGTCGAATCGTTTGTTGGAAAAACCGAAAAGGGCTACGATGTAGAAGTAGTAATTAACAACGGAGACAACAGGGAATCAGGCAGCGTTTATATAACCAAGAGCGGGCTGAGCTGCGAATCCGGTGACGACGGCTCTGTAGGCCGCGGGAACAGGGTGAATGGCTTGATAACGCCTTTCAGGAACATGAGCCTAGAGGCAGCAGCGGGCAAAAACCCCATGAACCACATAGGGAAGATATACAACGTTCTTGCGAACCTGATAGCAAACGATGTGATAAAGCTCTATCCTGAAATCGAGGAATGCTATGTATCGCTTGTCTCGCAGATTGGCAGGCCGATAGACGACCCGAGGCATCTTGACATAAAGCTCGGCGCCAAGGACAAAAAGATAGTGGAAAAGCTTGGCAACCAGATAAGCGGGCTTGCAGAAGAGGAGCTGGCCAACATAAGCTACCTGACAAAGGAGATTGTGGCTGGCAAGCACAGCATGTTCTGAGAGGCAGTAAAAAGCTTAAATATATTGATAGCAAAGTTTTGCTGCTGATGCCATGCAGGAAACTCGGAGACCTAGGAAAAAGATACTGGTTTTAGTAGACCATCTCGAAGTTTTTGGAGGTATACAGAGGTTTGTCCTGGAGACCTTTACCAGGCTTTCAGACAGGTATGAAATAAGCATTTATAATGTAGGCAATACAGAAGCCGGAGGCAGCATGGCAAGGAACTACGACTTGAGCCGCATCCACATATTCAATGCCGGGACGATAAAAATTGGCCGCCATCTTGAGATGCCTGCCCCGGGGGCGTTCATGGGCCTTAAGCGGCTGATAAGGAATTCTGATATAGTATACTGCTTATACAACATGCCGCTATTTTTCCTGCCTTCCGTGCACTTCGCCGTGAAGTACAAGAAGAAGCTGATCTACGGTGTCAGCAGCGAGGTCATAGCAAACATATTCAAAGACCGCAAAAAGGGATTTTTGAGGAAAATCCTGGACAGGGCAAGGCTCAGGGCATTCAACAGAATACATTACTTTAAGGTCGAAAACGACGAATCAGATGAGATTGTCAAGGCGCATTTCAGAGCCGCGAAGACCTATAAGATTGAGGCTGCAGTTCCGGTAAGCAATGTAGAGGTGCTCAATTCAGGGGAAAAGTTCGTGGCGCTTTTTGTAGGAAGGCTGTCGGTCCAGCAGAAGGGCCTTGATTTCCTTAAGGAAATAGTAGAGCAGGCCCTCAAGTTGAACAATAACATAAATTTCGAAGTCATTGGAAGCGGATACGACGGCGAGGGCATAATTGGGAGTTTGGCTGAAAGCCACAAAGACAATTTCAATTGGATCAGGCATTCGTCTGACGATGAGAAATTCGCAGAGATCAAGAAGGCAAGCCTTTTCATCTTTCCATCCAGATACGAGGAGTTTGGTCTTGCCCTGTGCGAGGCGCAGGCCTTCGGGCTACCTGCTGTCGCCTTTGACATAAAAGGACCGAGAATGATAATGAGGGAGGAAATTCAGGGCAGGATGATTGAAAAGTTCAACGTGAAGGCCTTCGCAGAGGCTATTGCCTATTACTATGAACTCTGGAAAAGCAGGAGTGCGGAATATTTTGAAATGAAGAAAAAGATATCCGAAACAGTAATTAAGAGATTTGGAATCGAAGGCATGATACCAAGGATTGTGGACATGCTTGAGGACGTATCAAAATAAATGGCAAGGGTTGGGCGAACCCAACCCCTGCAACAACCCACCCGAGACTATCTGTTGAACATGCTGCTCTGGAGTACCCTTATGTCGCTGTAAACGGCTTCCTGCCTGGTTGCCTGTTCAGAACGGTTTAGGAACATCTCGCTGAACCGCTCTATC
>JAMCZL010000028.1 GCA_023485745.1 Candidatus Martarchaeota archaeon
CTGGTGCTTTTCTTGCAGCAAACAATATAATGTAATTGCAGATAGACCCATTAGATATGAGATATTTGGTGCCGTTCAGCACGTAGCCTCCTGAGCTTTCTTTGTATGTTGTAGATATAAGCGATTGGTCGCTGCCTTCATCGGGCTCGGTCAGGCCGAACGCGAAGATCGATTTGCCCGAGCACATGTTTCCGAGGTGCTCTTGCTTCTGCTCCTCTGTGCCCCAGCGCTGTACTGCGGGCTCGGCTATGAATGTCTGGACATCGTACAGGGTGGATATGCCAAGGCCCAGGTATCCCAATCGTTGCTGCGTAAGCGCATGGACCAGCGCCCCCGAGGCAGTGCCGCCGTATCTCTTTTCTACAGGGATCCCAAAAAGGTTGTGTTTGGCCAGAATCCCGATTGCTTCCGAATTGAACTCTCGCTTCATGTAGTGCTCGTACTCGGGTTCTGCAAGTTCCTCGGCCGCCTTGTCGGCTTCTTCTAGAATGCCGATGTCGCCGCCTGAAAGCGCACCCAGCTTCTGCAGATCGTCAATGTCGTCCTTGAAAAGCCCCTCCATTCTTACACTCCGCCGTCCTCGGCCTTTGCCTGCCCGCCAAGGTATCTGCCCTTTAATTTTACGTACGCCTTCCAATTTCTTGTTATCCTTGCCTTGTGCGCAGGTGTGACCTTTCCGCGCACCCTGCCTGGAACCCCCATTACTATGCTGTGTGATGGTATTGTTGAACCTTCAGGTACGACTGCTCCGGCAGCTATTATGCACCAGTCTCCGATTTTTGCGCCCTCCAGTATTATGCTGCCCATTCCAATCAGGCAGTTGTCGCCTATCGTACAGCCGTGCACTATGGCATTATGGCCTATCGATACATTGTTTCCCACTATTGTTGGAAATTTGTCTGCAGTTCCGTGCATTACAGAATTATCCTGCACGCTCACGTTGCTGCCTATGCGTATGTAGTGCATGTCACCCCTTAGCACAGTTCCGTACCATATGCTAGAGTTCTTGCCTATCTCCACGTCACCTATGATGACAGCGCTGCCTGCTACGAATGCAGTACGGTCTATTTTAGGCTTCTTGGTCCCGAATTTAATTATAGGCACTAAATCACTATGAATATGCTTCGAACCCATCCCCGAGGATCGTTGACGCGATCTTGAGGTCCTGTATCTCGTCAGTGCCTTCGTATATCCGTGCTACCCTGCTGTCGCAGAAGAGCTGGCCCACGGGAGACATAAGGGAGTATCCGAAGCCGCCGTGGACCTGCACGGCCCTGTCGGCGGACTCAAATGCGAGCCGCGATGCGATGCGCTTCGCAAGCGAAACACGGAGCTCGACCTCCTCCATGAGGTTCTTGTCATTAGGATTGCTTTCATACTCTCCTTTCCTGATAGCCGCGAAATACGTAGGCCATCTTGCCATCTCTAGATTCTGACGCATTGCAGAGATGTGCTGCTGTATCAGCTGATGCTTGCCGATCTGCTTTCCGTGCTGGACTCTTTCCCTTGATCTTTTCAGCGACGCGTTAAGCGACGCCTCTATCACGCCTACGCAGCCTGCTGCGACCCCGAGCCTTGCATTTAGCAGGGCGGAATAAGCAACATGCAGGCCCCTGCCTTCAGGGCCTATCATGTTCTCTTTCGGCACTGCCACGTTTTCGAAGTCCAGCATCCCGGTATCCGAGGTAAAGAGCCCTATTTTTTCCCTGAGCTCCATGCGGCTCAGTCCTGCGCTCTTGGCATCGACCAGTATTGCGCTTATTGTGCCTGGATTCTCGGCAGATCGCGCAAAAACCATTATGTAATCAGCAATAGTTCCATTTGATATCAGATACTTGGTTCCGTTCACGAGGTAGCTGTCGCCCTCCTTTTTGTACTGGGTCTTGAGAGAAGAGGGATCGCTGCCTGCCTCTGGCTCGGTCAGGCCGAACGCGAACACCTTTTCCTTGCGGACCGCCTTCGGCAGGTATTCAGACTTCTGCCCTTCTGTGCCCCAGCGCTGGATAGTCTGGGCGCATAAGAAAACCTGAACGTTTATGAAGCTTGAAAGGCCCAGTCCCAGCTGGCCCAGGCGCTCTTTTTCCAAGGCCGATATGATAGGCGGCATTTCCAGCCCTCCGTATTCCTTTTTTATTGGTATGCCAAGCAGATTGTATTTTGCAAGTATGCCGGGAGCCTCGGAGTTGAACTCGTGCTTCATGTAGTGCTCGTATTCCGGTTCGGCGATCTCGTCCGCAGCCTTGTCCGAAGCCTCCAGGACCTTCATCTCTTCGTCGCTGAATTTACGGAACCTCTCCAGATCTTTTATTGAATTTGCGAACTGCTCTTCCATTCCCTACACCGGGCCTTTTTCGATTTTCTCCTTCACTTTTGATATTATCTCGCTGACTTTTTCATCGGTCGCCTTCCTTATTATGGATTCGCTTACCCCGCTTATTATGCCGGTGAATTCCGCGTCTGATTTCCAGGCTATCGACGTTGAACTTCCCGAGCCGGACAGTTTTATCGACAGGCTCATTTTTACCGTGCTGCCCAAACCCTTGCCTTGAAATGTGTATGTCACTTCGTCGTTCCCTGTTTCGGCAATTGAACCGTACATCCGTATAGTTCCCTTAACTACGCTTATCCCGACTCCCATGTTTATGGTAAACTGTTGGTCTCCAGTCTTTGCAAAATTGCTTGCATCGGGTATGCACGAAAATACCTCCTCCGGATTTAAGACGAAGCTCCTTACGGTAGCTATTTCCGCGCCCAGCACCACAGACCCATCTGATTGTATGCGCATGATTACCCTTTCGCTGCCAAGCTTTTAATACTTTTATAATGGGCTTTTTACTGCCGGCTACGGAGCACGAATGCAATTTCCGCACAGCAGGGCTGCAGTGCAGTCATATCTTGTCCAGGGGGTTCTCGCCCTTAAACCTGAAAATCCTGAAGAACGTATAGAACGCGAAGACGTCGAGTGCGAAGGGCAGGTAGCCCAGGTATCCGATCAGAGGCATCTCGAAAAGCCTGTACTGCGGCAGAAATACAGAGGGCAGGAAATAAAGCCATTTCGCATATGAGAGGTAGTTCCACATTTCCCAGAAAAAGCCCATTATTATTCCGGAGAGAAACAGCTGGAACATTTCGCTCCACCTGCCATTGGTCATTTTCCCGAATACGCTGGCGTTTCCCATTAGGTAGTTTATCGGGTCCAAGATTAGGAATATCCCTATCCATATGAGCGGAAACGCGGACTTGGGCACGAAAATAGGTATGATCATCAGCGCAACTCCAAGAGCTATTGAGGGTTTCATTATACCTTTGGATATTTTCGGCAGCTTGACATTCTTGAATATGCCGAGCGCCTTTACAAGTGTGAACGTCTCTGCTACTGCCGGGAGTATGGTCGTGAAATCCAGGAGGTGCTCGTACCATATCCAGTGTATGTATATCCAGTCTACAGCGGTAAGGTTGTACAGCTCGGATATGAGCCAGAACGGCACGGATATGAGTAGCATTAGCAGAAATTCCCATGGATAGGTGCTTATTATTGACCTGTGCCTTATCTTGTATACTACGCTGTCAAAAAGGAAAATGTAGCCGTACCACGCTATCGGTATGTAGAACAAGGCGAAGGGCTCGACTTTTGTAAAGAAATTTATGTTGGCGAATGCCAGCATGAAAATTCCAAGATAACCGTACCATTTCATAAATGCACCGTTTGCAGTGTTTTCCCCGGCCAGCAACTAAACGCAGGATATGCAGGCGGGAACGTATTTATTAAGCATGCAAGGTTTTTATTTTTGTATATTTTCCCTGCTTTGGGCGGGCCGGAGCACGCGTTGCATGCACGCTGGGCATATGGGGTATTGTCTACAAAGTTCAGAAAGAGAGGAGATGCGCCGATTTGGACAGGTATCAATTCTTTGCCGCTCAAGGGGATGTGGCCGGACGACGAGTATTGGCTGCCCAAGGTTCTCGCTGGCAAAAGGGTTAGGGCGGCGTTCCTTTTCGACGAGAATGAGAGCATGCCTGATCGTTATGTCAAGGTGCTTGGAGAGGGCGCGGGCACAGAGTGAATGCGCCCGGATATGCACAAACAGATAAAAATGTGCCCAGACAGATACCTATAATGGAAAACAGTACGGGCGCAAATGCAGTGCATAACGGCAAGCCGGTAGATATAAACAAGAAGCTTGCAGAGCTGCCTGTCGACATACGGCTCAGGGCCGTAGACAGGCTCAGGATTGCCGCGCTCAGGAGCAGGAAAACGCAGCTGGCTAAGTTCCTTCTTGTGCTAGCGCTCATAGGCCCTGGAATCCTAGTCATGGTTGCGGACAACGATGCCGGTGGAGTAATAACATATGCACAAACCGGATCTATATTCGGAATCGGCTTCTTCATACCTTTCATGATACTCATGATACCGGTGGCGTATGTGGTCCAGGAGATGACCGTACGCCTTGCGGCGGTGACGCGGAGGGGGCACGCAGAAATGATATGGAAGCGCTACGGCAGGTTCTGGGGCTCTTTCTCTCTCGCCGACCTGGTCATAGCGAACTCGCTGACTCTTGTAACCGAGTTCATCGGCATAACTTTCGGCCTAGGCATATTCGGCGTGAAGCCCGTCTATGCCGTCCTTATTGGATTCGCTTTCGTACTTTTCATAACCATGTCGTTCAGGTACCACAACTGGGAGAGGGCCAGCCTCATAGTGGCATTCTTCAACCTAATCTTTATACCGCTCGTCTTCTTCGCAAAGCCCGATTGGGGGCTTGTTGCGGCGGCCTTCGGCACCTGGAAGGTGCCATTTGGCATAACTCCTCTTTTCATATACGTGCTCCTCGCTAATTTAGGGACAACCATAGCGCCGTGGATGCTTTTCTTCCAGCAGAGCTCCGAGGTCGACAAGGGAACTGTGCCGGAAGACATAAAGGCTGCGAGGAGGGACACGTTGGTAGGGGCGTGCATAATGGCCGCAGTGGCGATATCGATACTGATATTGACGGGCATGCTGGTGTTCCAGCCAGGGATATCCGTGACAGCGACGAGCAGCTACGACATACAGTTTATACTCTCGACCATAACGCAGAAGATAGGCATGCTGCCTACCAAGCTGTTTGCCCTAGGGCTCATAGATGCTGGGCTTATAGCAACGATAGCGATAACCGCAAGCACTTCATGGGCCGTAGGGGAGGCGATGGGCTGGCCTAAGAGCATAAACCTGCCGTTCCTGCAGGGAAGGAAGTTCTACCTTCCAGGATTGGCGAGCATGGCTGTAGCGGCAATAATAGTGCTGATACCGCACATACCGCTGGGCTTCCTCAACCTGACAGTGCAGGTCATAGCCTCGATATTCATGCCAGCGGCGATGCTGTTCCTGCTTCTGCTGGTGAACGACAAGGAGATTATGGGCAAGTATGCCAACGGAAAGGCGAACAATGCAGCGGCCATAGCTATAATGTGCATGCTCATAGTGATGAGCGGCCTTTACGGGGTGTCGCTCGTGTTCCCTGGATTGATATAGGTATGATTGCATGGAGCTCAAGCCAGAAGATTATAGATTCATAAAGACGGAAGAGGATTGGAACCGTTTCGTCAAGCGCGAGAAGCTGCTCGAGTACAGTGCGAAGCCGGTAAAAAGGGCCAGTATAAAGGGCTGGGTCAAGTTCGCGTTCGTAGTTATAAGGATATACATAATCGTAATGGTCGTGCTCGTGTTCCTGGGCTTCCTCCATGTGCTGTGACCAGTTACAGCCAATATTTATTGCCTGCTTCATATGGCCTTGTCCAACGATTATTAACGGATCTGTATTGCTATCATCGCAATACTTGAAGTTTTCTTCAAAGCCGTAGGCGCCGTCTGCGGCTGCGCTTCTTACAGTATTCATCTTTTCTGTCTGTTCCAGTAATGGGACGAATTTCCTGATATGAATTTTCTCCCGCAGGTTTATCTTATCATATTTTGTACTCCCATATTCCCCGTCGAATTGAGTAGGAAAAAACCAATATGATTGCAGAGGCAATTCAGAGATTCTGGGCGTATGATGCTGTAGGTACTTACGCCCTTCAAAAAATGTGAAGGAATTTTGAAGATGCGCCGTTACATTGAATCTTGGTCTTCAAGGCCAACAATTATTCAACACAGCATGCGTATACAAAGATTTATATATCTGGGACAACAATATCCAACTGCATATGAGGATATTGGACATTACTTGAAAGTGTACTGCTTTTATAGTTGTTCCATTGCAGAGGACAGGCATGGGATTGTACCA
>JAMCZL010000035.1 GCA_023485745.1 Candidatus Martarchaeota archaeon
TAGCGACGCTATGAGCGGGGTATAACCCCTGACTCCCTGCAGGTACATTATCAGCAGGAACGTGACCCCCATGAATCCCAGCCCCTGGAACAGCGCGGCCATCATAGAATTGCGCAGCACCTTGTTGTGGAACATGGAAAAGTTTATCGTGGGCATCTTTGCCCTCCTGTCAAAGAGCACGAAGGCGATTACAAGCAGTATTCCAGTAACGAACAGTGCAACGTTAACGGCATTGCTGCCTACGGAGGCGTATTCTATGCCGGAATAGGATATGAGGGCTATCGCGGCGCCCAGCAGAGCCATGCCAACCAGATCAATGTGCTCGTTGGTCTTTGCCCTGTCCTTCAGGTATTTCATGCCCAGCGCAACGGCAAATATCCCTATCGGAACGTTTATGAAGAATATGTACCTGTATCCTATGAATGTGGTTATCACCCCGCCCAGCACTATGCCTAGAAGCGCGCCTATGTTCCAGCTCATGGACGTGAACCCGTAGGCCTTGCCTATCCTGGCCCTGTCGAACGTGTCAGCTATGATGGCCCCGCTGTTGGATGATATGAGCGCCCCTCCGACCGCCTGCACGATCCTGAATAGTATCAGGGTTATGTCTGTTGGGGCAATGCCGCACAGAAAGGACGCTATTGTGAATATTGCAAATCCGAGGTTGAACATCTTCGCCCTTCCATATATGTCTCCTATCCTGCCGAGCTGCGTGGAGAGCACAGCGACAACTATTATGTATGCAAGAATGACCCATATGATGGTCGAGATTGTCGAATGCAGCGCCTGGGTTATTGCCGGAAACGCGAGCAGGACTATGGTCGAGTCTATCGAAGCCATCAGCGTTCCGATAACCACAACCAGCAGTACGAGGTTCTCCTTCGGCTTTGCGTCTTGCATCTGCACCACTCAGCACGCTAGTATTTTTAGGGAAGGTATTTATCAAGTTGCAGGAATTTTTTAAAGCAGAATAAAAATCGCGCATGGCATGCATGTGGGTATGCCATGCCGGAACTTGCAAGCCGCAATAAGACGGGCCGCTACTTCTTGTTGCGACCCTGCTTGGCTCTTGCTATGTATCCGTTTGAATCAACAAAGTATATAAAGCCCTTTTCTCTCTGCACAAACTCGTTCCCTATCCTCTTCTTAGTGCCAGACTTGTTGGACCTTTGCGGCACCTGCCATACATAGCCGTCCTTTCCCACATAATACAGGTAGCCCTCCTGTCTGCTTATCGATTCGTTAGATATCCTTTCTGCCATAAAACCACCGATTATATTAAGTATTTAGTATTTAAAAAACGATGTGTCTTGTTCGTATTCTAGCAAAATTGCGCCCTGGCGTTATTTCATGCATCGTTGCCGGATATCTTGGCAAAGACCTCTTCTATGCCCTTGGCATTAGAGATCCTGCTGCCTCCGAAGAACATCTTTACCCTGTCTCCAGCATACCTGGGTATGAGGTGCATGTGGAAATGGAATACCTCCTGCTGCGCAGTCCTGCCCGAAGACTGCAGAAGGTTTGCGGCCTCTGCGCCCAGCCTGCTCCTGTAGAGCAGGGCAAGCCTTTTTGCAGCTGCCGCTATATGCTCCAGCTCCTGTTCCGGTATGTCATAAATGTTCTCATAGTGCTCCTTAGGCACTATCAGGGTGTGGCCCCTGCTTACCGGGTGTATGTCAAGGAAGGCCCGCACGTGTTCGTCCTCGTATACCGTATAGGAAGCAGCCCTATCGGCAACTATCTCGCAGAAAATGCACTTTGACGCCATATATTAACGCACCGGTAATAATTCACGCGCAAAATATTAAAACAATTTCTGGAACTTGCAGAGAAAACCCTAAAAGTGTTGCGAATGAATGATAAACAGAATAGGTGTTTCAATACAGAAGCAAAGGGCTACTTCGGACCAGATAGAGTGGCTGAAGCTGATGGTAAGCGATGTGCATATAGGGCTGATAAGCTTAGAGAACGGCTTTGACAGAGAAGCAGTGTCGATCGTCAATTCGCGCATAGAGGGGGTGATTGGGGTGTGCGATGTAATACTAGACGGCGCCACGGCGCAAGAATCAAGGGCAGTCAAAAGGCAAATATCCCGGATGAACGAGAAGCTGGAGCTTAATGCCTCCGAAAAGGGAATTGCAATAAGGAAAAATGCGATCTCTTTTCATGGATTAACTATAATAGTGGACAAGCTTGAGCCGACCCCGGAATTCAGAAACTTAAGGATAATCGACAGGGACAGAGATCCAAGTTCAGGCAACGGCGCAGGGCGTGCATGATCTGCCCGCAAAACGCCTTCAAATTCACCTGCCTAACTTTGCAAGTATCTCAGCCCAGCTAGATACTGGCATTATATTTGTATCAGAGTTGCTTGCAGCGTTTGCCAGACGCTCATTCCACGGCTGCCTCAGCATGAAAACCTTCTTGCCTGCGCTTGAATAGTGCTCTGCAACCATAGGGTTGTCATCTATGAATGCATCGTAGCCCGAGAAGCCGAGCTTCTCCCCGCTGCTCCTAAGATGCACAAAATTGTCAAATCTTATGTTATTTACGTAAAGCCATGCAAGCACCGCTTCCAGCTTTCCTGAAGTTGCAGTGAATATATCTATTACGTAGTCCTTGCGCAGCTTTGCCATTACCCTGGGGATGTCCTTGTCCATAAGGGCTATCATGGACTTATTGTCCCATGCCCTTACAAATGCATCCATTACCTTGTCCTTCCCTATCTTTGCAAAAAGGTTTATGTTGTAGTCCGTTATGTCCTCCTTTTTTATGCCTATGCCATACTCCTTGCGTATCATGTCTATGACGTTTGAAGTCACGTCAGCGATAGTGTCGTCCAAGTCTACCGCGATTCTTTTTTTCCTGCCTGCAGGATCAATCCGTATTTCGGCCATGGCTGCATCTCATTTGCTATTGCCGTTGCATTTGCCTATTGGCGCGGCAGAGAATTTTCCCTCCATGATCTCCTTTTCTAGTTTATCCAGCTTTTCCTCGCTGACCGGGTGGAAGACCTTGTCTGTTTGTCTATTTAACCATTCGCCAAACAAAAAGCCCACGGCCCATATTGCCGCTATCACGACTACTACTATATCGGTGCCAACTATGGCGAATTCCCCAGCATTGCTGATTATGCCTGCGACCGTGAACACTGTTCCCGCTATGGCTGCAAAGACACCGGCAACCGCCACGCCTGCCATGCCTGGCTTCCAGCTATTCTCTTTATGATCAGCTTTGTGGGTCACATCTTTGCGCAGCCCTATTCCCCTTGGAATGGTTGTTTGCTCTTCAAACGAATACAGCGTCAGCTGAGCGCTTTCTGGTGCCTTATTTGATTTGACAAGCTTGCTGTTCATAAAACCAAAATAAGTTGCGAAATTCAAATATTTATAGGTTCTTGTGCCTCCTGTTGCCCAGGAGGAGCAGCGGGAGCATCACTACTGCCACTGCCGCCACTGCAAGCATTATCCACATTGCCAGGCTTATCTTTATGAAATTAAGCAGCCCTGTGAAGAGCAGCACCCCGGCTGCGCTTCCGAGAATCTGCCCAAAGCCCCATACAAAGGAATTGGCCCTGTTGATATACTTCTCAGGCACCACCTGGCCGACATATCCCAAGGTTACGGAAAAGCCGTTGAAAGTCACAAACACGAAGACCGAATACGCGGCGCCTATGACAAGAATGTCTTTGCCGCCGTATAGGAAAAAGAAGAACGCAATGCTGGAAAGTATGGTTGTTGCAGCAACTACCTTCCTCCCTCCAAACCTCGTAGTGAGATATCCGAAAACCAGCTGCCCTGCAATCGCGAAAACAAAGCTAAAAGTGAGCAGCCCCCCCACCACAAGCTCCGAATGCAGCTCGGTTAACAGGTACTCCGGCACAAACGTCGTTGTGCTTGCCATAAACATGGCCTTGACGAATATAATGGCCAGGAGAGGCAGCAGCGACATGAGGTAGCCGTTGCGCATTTTCACGTTGACCTGCGCGGAAACTGCCCTTCTTCGCATATGCGCCTTTGCGCCAGCAACCCTTCTGTTGACAAATCCGAGCCCCAAATATATTATAAGAGACGATATGAAAAGCTCCACTGCTACAACCGACAGTGCGCCGGCCGCGCCGAGATAGCCCACAAGCAGCACAATTATTATAGGCATGACGGACCTGCCGAGGCTGCCGAAAGACCCGTTGACGCCCATGACTGTCGGAGCCTTTGCCTTGTAGAACTTGCGGAGCACTGAAGCCCCCAGCGGATGGTAAAAAGCGGTACCGGAACCCAGAAGCAGAACAGCCGCCAAAATGAGCTCCACCATGTATGCGCGGAATGCAAACGACGCGGCAAACGCGGCCATTGAAAGGCCAAGCAGGAATATGCCAAAAGCAATCAGGGCGCCTTCGTCTTGCATGCTGTCTGCAATCCTGCCTATTGGAAAGCTCAGCAGGCCGTAAATCAGCTCGTAGACTACTGCAAGATAGCCAAGCAGCACAATGCTGACCCCTGGCACAAGGGCATAGTAGGTTATCAGCAAAGGATAGACAAGGAACATGCTGTCGTTTGAGAAGTGCCCGAATGCAGTAAATACCAGAGAGCGCAGTCTTTCCTCCAATTTTTCACCGGTGCATAATTTTCATCGCACAAATAAAAGCCTTTTCCGACTTTGCCATGCACGGCATCTTTAAATAACATTTCTAATAAATATCAACAGGCAGCAGGAGTCTGCATCGTGATGCAATGGATGTCGAAAAGGCCCTGGAGCTTATAAAGAGAAGCCCCACAGAGGAGATACTTACGGAAGACAGGCTGGCAGAGGCCCTGCAGTCGGGCCAGCGCCTCAGGCACTACATAGGGTTCGAAATATCGGGATTCGTGCACCTTGGCACCGGGCCGCTGAGCATGAGCAAGGTGGTCGACCTGCAGAAAGCCGGAATTAAGACATCGGTGTTTCTGGCAGACTACCACACCTGGATCAACAAGAAGCTTGGCGGCGACATGGACACCATAAAAAGGATTGCCAACAACTATTTCAAGGAATCCTTAAAGGTGTCGATCAGGTCTGCGGGCGGAGACCCCGAAGAGACCGAATTCATTCTCGGGTCAGAGCTCTACGAGAAGCTTGGCCGCGGGTACTTCGAAAACGTGCTGAAAGTGGCTTCGACGATGTCCCTGTCCAGGGCGCGCCGCAGCACCACAGTGCTTGGCAGGAAAGAGGGCGACGACATCAGCCTGTCGCAGCTGATATACGTTCCAATGCAGGCAGCCGACATATACAGCATGGGCGTCAACATAGCGCATGCTGGAATGGACCAGAGAAAGGCGCACGTGGTGGCATTGGAGAGCTCCGGGGCGTTCAGCTACAAGCCCATTGCGCTGCACCAGCACCTTCTTATGGGTATGCATATTACCGAGCAGCAGCGACAGGACATAGTCGCTGCAAAAGGCGCCGGAGACAGGGAAAAGGCAATAAGCACATTGATAGATATCAAGATGTCGAAGTCAAAGCCGCAGAGCGCGATATTCATACATGACACAGAGGAAGAAATACGCAAGAAGATAGGCGAGGCATACTGCCCTGCGGCGCAGCTGGAGGTTAACCCGCTGATAGACATGGTCCGCTACATAATTTGGCCGTTCCTTTCAAGGAACGGAAACCCTATAGAAATAGATAACAAGAAGTCGGGCGCGTCTGCATCGTTCGAAAGCATCGCTTCGTTCGAAAGCGCGTTCGCTTCGGGGAAGGTGCATCCTGCGGATCTAAAGGCCGCAGTCGCGGGATACCTGGTAAGCCTGCTTGCTCCAGCAAGGAAATACTTTTCGGATGGACAGGGCCGCAGGTTCCTCGAAGAAATGAATGAAGTAAAGATAACCAGATAGCAACCAGTCCGTGCATTTAGGCCCAAACTGGTAGCTTTTAATTAGTTGCCTTACAAAATTACCTGGATTGGATGATAGAAAAAACGCTCAAGATACCGCTGAAGGTTGTGCTAAACGGCATAAAGATT
>JAMCZL010000003.1 GCA_023485745.1 Candidatus Martarchaeota archaeon
CGGGCGCCTTTCCGGAGACTAACAATTTGTAGTATTCTGATATCTTCTGTGTCGTCTTGCCCATAGAACCTGAGCCTATTTTAATCCCGTCTATGTTTACGATAGGCGTTATTTCAGCAGCAGTCCCAGAGAAGAACGCCTCCTCCGCGATGTACAGCTCCTCCTTGTGTATGTTGCCCTCCACTGCCTGAATGTCGAGCTTGGGCGCAATTTTTATTATGGTGTCGCGCGTAACTCCGAGCAGTATGTCGGAATCTGCTCCTGGAGTCAGCAACCTTCCATTCCTCACTATGAAAAGGTTTTCGCCGGGGCCTTCGGCAACATATCCATTACGGGAAAGGAGTATTGCCTCGTCGTATCCTGATGCCCTGGCCTCGTTGCCGGCAATTATTGAATTTATGTAGTTGCCGCTTGCCTTGGCGCGGATTGGGAGTATGTCTGAATTTATGCGTTTCCATGAGGATATCTTGCAGCGTATTCCTGCATCTTTGGAGTCGCCAAAGTAATTTCCGAAGGGTATGGCCGCAATATAAACACTGACATGCTTGTTTGCAACGCTCATGCCGATGTTGTCGTCATCATAAAAAGCGAACGGGCGTATGTAGCAGGAGTCTAGCTTGTTCTGCAGAACCACTTCGATAATTGCGTTTTCTATCTCCTTTGCGCCGTATCCAAGATTTATCGAGTATATTTTGGCAGTCTCTATGAATCTCCTTACGTGGTCCGACAGCCTGAATATTGCAGGGCCAGATTCGGTTTTGTAAGCCCTTATGCCTTCGAATATGCCGCTTCCGTACTGCAGCGAGTGCGTGAGTATTGGCACCTTCGCATCCCCGTAGCCAACCATCTTGCCGTTAAGCCATACCTTGAGATTCGATTTGTCCATCGTAGCACCTTATTCAAATTGAACGCCGGGTTATTAAGATATTTGCTTGGTTTCAGCAGTGTATTCAAAGGATTCCCCTACATCCAGTATTTTAACTTTCGAGTGCTGCACCATGCCTGCAAATTTCTTCGGGTCCTGTTTTATCTGATCGAAGGTGTTGTAATGCATAGGTATGGTAATCCTTGCCTTTATCATGTCAGCGGCGACTGCGGCCTCTTTTGGCCCCATGGTGAAAAATCCGCCTATCGGTAGCATGGCTATATCAGGCTTGTACATCTCGCCTATCAGGCGCATGTCACCGAAGAGAGCGGTGTCGCCCGCGTGGTATATTGTAACATCGTCGCCGCGCAGCAATATTCCGTGGGGTTCTCCGGAATGTACGGCCTGGGTAAATCCTATTTCTATGCTTCCGAAATTGGACATGCTGCCGATGTTCATGCCAACCGCGTTGCTTATACCAAATGAATCGGCCTTCTGAGAAAACTCGAACATTCCCACAAGCTTTGCTCCCGTATTTTTGGCTATGGCAAATGCGTCAGGGATGCTTTGGTCATTTCCACCCACGTGATCGAAATGGTCATGCGACACCACCACGTAGTCTGCGTGCCTGATTTCAGATACCTTGGTTTTTGCTTTTGGATTTTTTGAAAGGAAGGGATCTATGAAGACCGTTTCTTTTTTGAAGCTTATTTTGAACCCGGCGTGGCTCAGCCATTTGATCTCTACCATTTGACACACCGGTTTTTTATCGCAGTGAATGAATTTACATTTTTCTGAGAAAATAGGTAATGATGCCAGAAGGCAGAAGGCAGCAGGGTTATGAAAAGATATAGAAATATAAAGTACAAATTGTCCAAAAACGCCCTCATAATGTTTGTGGGAATCAACCCGCACCCGGGCTCGTACAAAAGGAAGGTTCCATTTTCGAACAACAAGATGTTTTGGTATTTGCTCAGTAAGGCCAGCGTCATAGACGAACCTGCCGATTATCTTAGGGATGACAAAAGGCTCATTCAAATGTATGAAAGCAGATTCGTACAAAAATACAGGCTAAATTTCATCAACTTAGTCGACAGGCCAACGGTAGATGTATCCAAGCTCAGGAAAGGCGAAGAGATGCAGGGTGTCGCAAGAGTCCTGAATTCCGTTAGAGTTTACAAGCCGCGATTGGTCTGTTTTATAGGCAAGATCGCTTATGAGAAATTCTCGGGCTCAAAGCACACAGATTATGGATACAAGCAACCTGTATACGGCATAAGTACGTATGTGTGCCGCTTTCCGATAAGGGGTCCCGCAATCGACAGAGTAATGGAATTAAAGGCTCTTATAAAAGCTGCACGTGCTATAGATGCCAAAGCAAGGACATAGCCCAACCTTATCGGCCAGTAGGCATATCATGCGCATACGTCTTCTTTGCCTGTTTCCAGACGTCCCAGGCTATTGCAAACGTTATTATCTCTCTTTCTGTACCGTTTGTTGCGTTTTCTAAGGTTATCTTGTACTTCTTTTTCATATAGTCCAGGAATTCCTTGTCATAATCTTTCATGATTGCACCTTACTGCTTAATGGCATGAAAAGATTAAGACAGTTATGGTGACTATTAACAGCATGAAATTGATATCGGAATTTATTTTCGGAAAGGCTTTATGAATTTCTATGGGAGTATTCATATGCCTGGCAAACAGAATCCGGTATTTGCGGTAGGGTACTCCAACTATGCAGTAAGCAAATTCATCAAAATTCTCAAGGCGCACGGAGTTACCATGCTGGTTGACGTGAGAACCATTCCGAAGTCCAAGCACCAGCCAGATTTTAACAAATCTGCGCTTTCGGCAAGGTTGAAGAGAAATGGAATAAAGTACATGCATTTTCCAGAACTTGGCGGGCTGCGTAAGCCATTAAAAGATTCAATAAATAAGGGCTGGCGAAATGATAGTTTCAGAGGCTTTGCGGATTATATGCAAAAAAGGGAATTTGCCACGGCAATAGCAAAATTAATTAAGATTAGCGAAGGATACAACGCGGCAATAATGTGCGCAGAGGGGAATCCGTTCAGGTGCCACAGATCTCTAATTGCAGATGCGTTAACTGTAAGGCATAGAGATGTCTACCATATCAGCGGGCTTTCTTCCCAGAGGAAGCACAAACTTACCCCTTTTGCAAAGGTAGATGGAACTAAGATAACTTATCCTAAATAGGAAGAGCAGAAGAAGAAAGCGCCTTGGCCGGGATTCGAACCCGGGTCAGAACGCTGTCTGCTCTCGAAAATTTGCTAGTCAAATTTTTCACCTTTCAAGCCCATCGAACCCACATCTTACATCGTTATTATGAACATAATAACTTATAAGCGCATCGGGTGCGATTTTGTAAAAATCGAACCTAAGTTGAAAGACCAACAACACGTAAGTGAACGGTCTTGAAACTTATTTTGTTAAGAGATATATGCGATCAAAACTACTCCGGCTATTGCAAGTAATATTCCTATCCATTGATTAAATTCAGGCTTTTCTTTTAGTAGAATAAGCGCGCATCCAACAGTTACTGCTCCAGTAAGTCCCGCAAGCGATGCAATAATGGGCAATGTTGCGCTATCCACAGCAACGCCATACAAGAATGCTATCACTCCAATCGCGTCCAAAATCCCAGCAACAGCTATTAGTCCAACGTATTTCATTTTTGGAAAACTTACATCTTGCTTAAGTAAACGTCCTAATCCAAATCCGAACATTGCACCAAATGCACGCCATATCAGACTCAACAACACAAATCCAATAATTGCTGTGTATGCTCCTGAGAATATTCCCGGTGTGCCAAGGAAAATCATAGCAAGTATCGCACTTCCAACGCCTGCTGCAATAAGTTTCTTCTTAGACTTTAGATCACTGAACTTTGTAGACAATAGAATTATACCGAGAAGTATTGTCGCTATCGCTACATCTCAAGAGCAGATAGTTTATCTCCTAGAAGAAACACGGAACCAATCACAATAACAGCAGGATAGCAGCCGATTATTGGCGCAGTTATAGAAAAATCTCCTTTTGCAAATGCCTTGTACGCAAAGAAATAACCAAGAAATGCTGGGATCGCAGATAACACAGCTAAAAACAATATAAATAGACTTGCTTGCGTACTAATCCCAGTGAAAATAAAAACAAACACTAAAACTATCGCACTAAAAAGCAAGACATAAACTGCACTTTTATATTGTCCTATCTTTCTTGAAATCCCTCCTGCGATGTAGTCAGACAAACCCCACCCGAAGGCTGCAACAATTCCAGCTAAAATAGGAAGTATAGTCATTCAAGGCACCGCGTTACTATCATCTAGCGTATTGTAAGGCGCGGTTATTCTTATGTAATAACCGAATGGATCTTCTATGCGAAAGTCGTACAAGCCCCAAGGTTTGAGCTTAAGCTCTTCTACAACCTTGGCGAACTTCTTCACTCTAGCATACTCGCTTTTCACGTCTTTAACCATAAGCACTAGCTCTACTCCGTAGCCTCTCTTTGTGCTCTTAGCCCAGCTTGAGAAGTAAGGGTGCCTGCCAACATCCTTGTTTCCAGGCCAGAAGCACAACACATTGTCTCCTCTTTTCATCACCAAGTAGCCCTTGAGGCCAGAAGGCTTGCGTTCCCATGCCACTTTGAAGCCCAGCTTCTTGTAGAAGGTTTTGACCTTGCCGAAATCTGGAACGTGCAACTCAACAATGATGTTGTTCTGTGCCAAGCGCATAGTATCGCATTACATAACGAGCTGAACTTTTTAATACTTAATTTAGGCTTTGACTTAATCTGTCCTCCCAAGCCCAGATTAAGAAGCTTTCCATCGAAGCTTCTTGAGATCATCTCTTAATAATCTCAATATCTCCTTCTATGTGCCTGAAGTCATTGTCAAGCGTTATCAATTTCTCGCCGTTGCTTATTGCTATGCTCGCTATAAAGAGATCCAGATCATCAACCGCTTTGCCCTTTGCTTTCAGTCTATGCCATACTTCTGCCGCTTTATCTGATGCTCGCTTATCAAAACCATACACATTTATTTCTGAAAGAAACGAGATTATAGACTGATCTTTATTTGCTCTTTGCAGAAGCTCGTATCTTGTAACGGTCGTTATACTGATTCCTTCTCTTCCCAAATTTGAATCGACAATATTTGCTATCTTGGCATTCCCTCTAAGATATTCTATAACCACATTTGTGTCAATGATTGCCAATTAAACACCTGCAAGATACTTTTTTCTCTTCAATCCTGCGATTTTTCTGTTTGTTGTGATCTCTGCTTCCAACTTGTCAAGATTGTCTTTGTCCCTCCATACTCCAAAATACTTCTTTATGTCCCCAGATTTCTTTTCTATAAGCCCGTCTAGCAGCGTGGAAAACGAACTGGTTCCCTTAAGCCTCTTTAATTTTGCATAGACCTCTTCGTTAACAGCTATTAGCTTTGCCATTTATATCACTATTAATATTATGTTTATATTGATATAAATACTTTTCTATATGCGACGACAACCAGAAGCAGAAGAAGAAAGCGCCTTGGCCGGGATTCGAACCCGGGTCGCAAGCGTGACAGGCTCGTATGCTAACCACTACACCACCAAGGCCCAATCAGTAGTTTTACATGACATATATAAATAACATGCA
>JAMCZL010000004.1 GCA_023485745.1 Candidatus Martarchaeota archaeon
TCCTCTACGTCAATGCCCGTTGCCCAGCATAAAATTAAATAATCACGTCAATTCAATTTAAAGAGATTCATATGCAGCAAGAAAAAGAAGGGCAAAAAGCACCACAGACTCAGAAGAGGTTCGAAGGAGCCCCAATAGTAATAACGCTTAAGCTGGATGGCGAGGCCAAAGGGCGCCTGCTAGAAGCTGCACAGTCCAATAACGTGATGGTTGACATACAGTACAGCAAGGACGAGGACAAGTTCAGGATAGTAATATCCGGGGACGATGAATACCTGAACGAGCTCAGGGAATCGGTATTAAGGTCCGAGGCTGACATGAAGTCCAAAGAAAATCGAGACCTATACAGGTAATTAGGCACCCCCTGGCGCAGTCTTTGTCAGGGCCTTTATGGTGCCTGAAGAGCTCAGGGTATAGAATGCCGTGTTCTGCTCGCCAATCCTGTTTATCAGCGCAGTGGCTCTTATAGCGTCAGAAACACCTTCAAGGTCGGCTTTCATTACGAACCTCCTATCGCCTATGAATCTGATTACCCTAGGGTTTACCTTGTGGTATCCAAGCTCGCCCAATACAAGGAGAAGTTCCCTGTAAAATTGCCTCTTAAATTCTTCCCTGTCCGGTATGGGCAGCGCGGATTCGACCATTAAATACCTCTTTTTTATCCTCACTGGATTTCACCAGTCACTATTAACCTGTTTGCAATTGAAACCGCGGCCCTGGCCTCGCTTTCGCTCGCTCCCAGCATTTTTGCTATCTCTATGACCTGCATGTAAGAGAGCATGCCGAACGCGTTTTCTGCAAAAGTTATGAAAGTAAATTTTGTCCCGTATTTCCTGCAGACCTTCAAAAGCGACTTGGCCCTGCCTATATTCCTGAGCCGGTTGAAGCCGAACCCCGAAATTATCCTGGAAACCGGCACGCATACCACGGTTTCGCTGCCTTCTGCGTATTCCGCTACCTTCCTTTCAATTTCAAGCCCTAGAGGAACTATGGCAGAGGCCCCGTTCCGTATTGCAGCCATCATACCATTGCCCTTATATCCGGCGCAGACAAATCTGCTTTCAGAAACCGCGCCTGAATCGGAATCAAGAAACGCTATGTCCTTGCCGCAGGAGAACACCTTCTCGAATCCAAGCCTTCCCACCAGACTAGGGTCTGGTTCAAATCCCGGGGCCACCAGGTCGTAATATTTCAATCAAACACCAGTTATTCCTCGTCTGGGAGTACCTGAGCGCGCTGCTCCGCAGCGCCGCCGAAGAGATCCTTCTCAAGCACGGCCTTTGTCTTTTTGGTCGGATACAGCAGCTTTATCAGTTTAGTGTGCCCCCTAATGCCCTTTCCAGAATCGAACGACATTATCAGCCCCTGCATCTCGAGTTCGGACACGTAATTCCTGTACCACCTCTCGCTCTTTGCGGACTTGTGCATCCCTTCTGACAGGGATTTGTACCTGTTGTAAACTTCGCCGCTGAAAAGATAGGTGTCCACGCCGTCGGTCAGCTTCTTATATGTGCCTCCGCTGTCGGTAAGCATGACTATCGAGTAGAGCACCAGCTTCTGGTGCTCAGGCAGCGTAGCTATTACGTCATAAACTATGTCGTTCTCGGCCTGCCTGACCGCTTCTACCGCATCCTCCATAAGAACTGTCGCATGCTTGCGCTCCTCCGCCAGCTCTCCGGCCTTGGAAAGCACCTTGAGCGAAAATCTTGCGTCGCCGCCTTCTTTGGCTGCGGCGGCCGATATATACTTAAGTATGTCGTCTCCGACAATGTCCTTCTTGAAGCCTTCCGCAGCACGGTTTTTTATTATACCGTAGATTTCGTCAGGATGATACGGTGCAAAAACAAGTTCGCTTTCGTACAGGGTTGAAAGGCTGCGCGGGTCCAGCTCGTCCTTGAACGATACCTTGTTTGATATGCCTATTATGGTAACGCCTCCGGCCTTTATATCGCTGTTTATCCTGGTTAGCGTATATATCAAGTCGTCAAGGTCCTTTACGACGTCTATCTCGTCGAGTGCAACGACCAGTATCTTGCTGTCCTCCTCTATCCATCCGGTAAGCTTTTCATAAAGGTCAACCGCGCCATACCCTCTTTTTGAATAGGTGGGCAGATGGTCGCTTATTATCTTGTTGAGCACCCTGAACCTGGAGTTGTAGATCCTGCAGTTTATATACGATATCCTGGCCTTGTTGTTGGGGATGGCGTTGACCTCTCCTATTACGTATCGCGTGCAGGTGGTTTTCCCTGTCCCTGTCTTGCCGTATACAAAAAGGTTCCTTCCCCGTTGCCCCTTGAGCGATGGGGCAAGCGCCCGCTCAATGCTGTTTATCTCGCTTTCCCTGAAAATCAGTTTCTGTGGGGTATAATGCGGAGAAAGGACCTCCCTCCTCGCAAATATCTTTGACTCCGCAAGGAGATCGTTGAGCGTCTGCATCTAACCCCCAGATTAGTTATACGTTAAGAAATATAGATTTAAAGTTTTTATTCGTATATTTTTTGACCTTCGCAATGCAATCTGGCGCCCAGAGGCTCATGATATCATTTTCATGTCCCTGAGCCTGCCTATGTCCTGCAGGCTATACCTCCAGATTATGTCTCCCCTTTCATCGCTCTGCACCGTCCAAGGCTTTACCAGCACTACGTCATTCTCCCTTATCCAGAAGCGCCGCCTGAACCTCCCAGGTATGACGCAAAGCCTTTGCTTGCCGTCATTGCAGTCGACCAAAAATTTTGTTGCGCCGGATATTTTCACTACCTTTCCAACTACCTCTCCATTTGAGGGTCTCTTCAGCTCATGCTCGACCTCTGGCCCGTTCCTCTTCCTTGGATTACCTCTCCTATATCCGGCTATCAAAGCACCTCAATATGATTTAACCCCATAGTGCGCGCCGCACGCTTCGCATACCAGGGTAAACATGCCCCTGTTGCTTCCGCTTTCAAGATGCGTATCCGGCTTGTGGCACTCCCTGCAAATCACGTAAACCTCAAAATACCTCCGTATTATCCTGTTCAGGTCCTCGTTGGAGAACCTCCCGTTCAATATCAGCCTCTGCTCCTCGTAGTTTACAGGAACGCTAAGCTCCTTGCTAAGATACTTCGCTATGGTGTTGGGCTCCCTGCGCGCCTTGTCTGATATCTGCATAATGTTCCTTATAGTGGTCCTGTTCCCCTGGATCATCGATTCCACTGGGGGTATAACGAAATCAGACTTCTCTGCGCTCAGCTCGGGCGCCTTGGAAAATGCCCTGTCAAGCAGCTTTAGGTATTCCTCGTCTGTCAAAATTACCACACTTATATTTTCTATATTCATTTATTAAAACTATGTCTATTCGAATGCAATTTTCATAAATACTTTTAAATTAATCAATATTTCAATAGATGCTTGGCAGATAGGCCGGGAAGCTAAGGGTTTCCCGCACGCAAATCCCTTTACGGCGGGCCGTCATGCAGGGCGAGTGCTGCAGTATGCCAGCGCGCCCATGCGAAAGTCATGAAATCCTGCACAGGGCGATAGCTTGGTATGTGAACCAGGCCAGGCCGGAAGGAGCAACCTTAAGCATATTTAAGCTATGCTCCCTGTATACAGGGTAGAACTGACGCATGGATAACGCGTTGTCACGCTGCAGTGCGGACCCTGCTTCTGCCACAACACCTATAAATACCTTTTAACTAAAAGTTATTGCGTGCCGGGGTCGCCTAGTGGTAGGTGAAAACCCACTAAAGGGCGGCAGCCTGCTAAGCTGTTTGGCTAATAAGCCTCCGCGAGTTCGATTCTCGCCCCCGGCGCTCTTGCTATCCTGCTCCTTATGCATCGCCCCGCGCTTCGGCCATGCCTTTCTTGCCAATGGCATGCCAGGGTTAGCTTTAAAATTCACCTGTGAAAATACATATGGCGATCAAATGATGGATGAGATATTCAGGGTGCTAAATCACACCGCCCCGGAATTTCCCAAGGGCTTCAAGTGGCTCAATGCAACCGGGCAGATCTCAATGTCAGATCTCAGAGGCTGCGTTGTAGTGCTCGATTTCTGGACATATTGCTGCATAAACTGCATGCACATGGCCCATACTCTGGAAAAGCTCGAAGATTACTACAGGGGAAAGCCTGTTGTAATAATCGGGGTGCACTCAGCAAAGTTCAAAAACGAGCAAGATCCTGACAACATAAGGGAGGCGATTTCAAGGTATGAGATGAGGCATCCAGTCATAGTCGACGAGAAAATGCGCATGTGGCACGAATATTTCGTCAACTCATGGCCAACGCTTGTAATCATAGGGCCTGACGGGAAAATAAAATACAAGAGGGCAGGGGAGGCCACGCCAGGAATGATATCCGCCGTAATCGACCACATACTGGAAGAAAGCAGCACGTCGCTTGCAAAAGAGCCTCCGAAAATCTTTGCAGAGCAGGAGCATCCTGCAAGGAAGCTGCGTTATCCCGGAAAGCTGTGCATGTCTCCAGATAGCACGAAAATTGCCATAAGCAATTCGAATGCAAACGAAATCGTAATTGTGGATGCAAAAAGCCTCGCTGTCCTAGACACCGTTGGTAACGGCGCAAAGGGCATTTCTGACGGCAGCTTTGAAGCCTCGGAATTCTACAGGCCGCAGGGCCTAGAGTGGGTGGGCAACAGAATATATGTAGCCGACACGGAAAACAACGCGGTGAGGGAAATAAATCTTGACGACAGGACAGTAGCCACCATTCTCGGGACAGGAAGGCTGGGTCAGCCTGCGAGCTCCTGGGATTTCTCGACAGGCACTAAAATAAGCATAAATTCGCCGTGGGACCTTAGCTACGACGAGAAAAGCGGGTCGCTCTTCATCGCGATGGCCGGAACCCATCAGATATGGAAGTACATAGTAAGGGACGGCACCGCTGCGCCATATGCTGGCAACAGCGCGGAAAACATAATTGACGGCAACCTAGAAAAGGCATCCTTCGCACAGCCCAGCGGCATATGGGTCGACGGCAATGAAATATACGTGGCAGACAGCGAAGCATCTGCCATACGTTCAATAAACATGAAGGACGGATATGTAAGCACCATAACGGGTTCGGGGCTGTTTACATTCGGGGAGCAGGACGGCTCTCTGGCATCCGCAAGGCTCCAGCATCCCATAGGCGTATCGGCCAGAGGCGGCCTAATCTATGTGGCAGATACCTATAACAGCGCGATAAGGCAGATAGATGTGAAGGGCAACCGCATCACAACGTTGGTGTCGGGGCCGGGCAAGAAGTCCGCATGCAGATTCGGGGATCCCAAATGCGACACCCTGCAGCTTTAC
>JAMCZL010000010.1 GCA_023485745.1 Candidatus Martarchaeota archaeon
CTCTGGTTGCAATAATACTCTTCGGCGGATCGAAGAAGATACCAGAACTGGCAAGGAGCCTAGGCAGGGCCATGGGTGAATTTAAGAAAGGCCAGAAGGAGATAGAGAAAGAAATTGCTTCAGAGACTAAGCTTGAAGCCGAGGCCGCGAAGGTTCCTGAGCAATAGGCTGTTCTGGCTATTTATTTTTATTGCACCAATAAATTGTGATGGCAAAAAATAACATTGGAAATGAGGCAGGGTACCATTACCTTGCAATACTTGACGAAGCCAGAGGCAGGATAATAAAGATCTTGGTTCCGTTCCTTGCGCTTTTTTTCTTTACCTTTGCGTTTTCTGCCAGGACAGGGGTCCTGCTTGGCATTAGGATTTATTACCCGTATTTTGATATATTTTCTAGCTTTGGCATAAAAGCGGTTGTCTTCTTGGAATCTTACCTGCTCCCAGGCGGAATGCACATAATAAATGTTAATGCCTTCGACGCTGTGGGCGCATCGGTAATGACGAGCCTTCTTATCGCACTTTTCATAACAATGCCTTTTATTATTTATGAGGCGTTTATGTTTTCCGCGCCTGCTCTCAGGCGATCTGAACGAAGGGCGCTTAAGATTTTCGTAATACCCGCATTCGTGATGTTTGTCTTTGGCGTGGCATTCTCCTTTTTCATTTTTCTGCCGCTTGTTTTTGGCATCTTCTACGATTTCATGATTGGAATGCATATAGCGCCGTATCTTGGCGTGCGTTCTTTTATAAATACGGCATTCGCCTTCATGCTTGCCTTCGGAATATCGTTCGAGCTCCCGGTCTTCATGGCAGGGACTTCGTATGCCGGGGTGATTGACAGCAAGGTATACTTTGATAATTGGAGATATGCAGTTGTCGGGTCATTTTTCATAGCCCTGCTCATATCTCCAGGGGCAACTGGTGGGCTCATAGAAGTGGGGCTTGGATTGCTGCTCTCAGGACTTTATGGGATAGGGCTTGCTGCTGCCAAGTTTGCGGATAGAAAACATTAGGTTTTTATAAATTAAATTAGCAGTATGCCTTATGGGCGATGAAGATTCTGAGGAGATTGATTTTAAAAAGAGGACTTTTATAAAGGCTCTAGGCGCTTCTTTAGGGGCAATGGCCCTTGGCGGGCTCTCGTTCGAAAACTACGTGACACCTGCTGACCGCAATGTGCCTGTAATGAAATCCTACCCGGTTAGCGTTCTTGTCGATGGATCTGGGGCGCCGATAGCCTCAAGCAGCATTCCAGGAGCAGACCAGAGCAGCAATTCTTACCCAATAATGGTTTTCAACTATCCACTGCAGGATGAACCCAACATTCTCATGAGGATAAATGGGGTAACGATACCTGGAGGGGTTGGATCTGAAGGCAACATAGTGGCGCTTAGCGGCATATGCCAGCACCTTGGGTGCGTAGTGCCGCTGCTGGACTACCATACGCACAACAGCATACCGTTTGAAGCGAAACTCATAGGATATAACGAATCAAACTGGCCTGAATACGGCCTGATCTTCTGCAAATGCCACGGCAGCCAGTATAATCCTGTGAACGGTCCGCAAAATCTTTATAACTCTGGCCCTGCGCCTAGTCCAGCAAACCATTCTTTGCCGCAGGTTACTCTGTATGTTGATCCGGACGACGATTTTGTGTATGCCTTGGGGATGAATCCGGAAAGTGCAGTCATAAGGACGCACCTGTATGAACCCGGAGGGGAGGTTCATGGGTCGGAAGTCATGGATGAAAATTTGTCTAATGGGACGGCGCTGCCGCTTTACAATGGAACTACACCCCTTTCAATTACATCCAAGATAAAGCAGCCAGTTTACAAAAGCATTGTTGCAACAAGCTCGAACGGACCCTGGTCTGGCCTGTACTAGGTAGTAGCATGGCGGATGAGAATTATTTTGATTTTAAAAGGCTTGCAGAGCAGGAAGAGCCCCCGAAGGGATCATTTAACATTGCGTTGCGCGCCATAACAAGAGGGGAATATGGCATAGATTATTGGACTGGAGGCTTGCTTGCTGCAGCGTTGGTGTACCAGGTAATTTCTGGGATATTCCTTTCGTTCTATTACCAAGCAGGAAATCCTTACAATTCTACCATCTTTATAATATCGAAGGTGCCGTTTGGCCTCATGCTCCTTACATCGCACCTTTATATGGCGTATTTTATGGTTGCCCTGCTGTTCGTGCACATGTTTAGGCAGTATTTTATAGGGGCTTACCGAGGCGCATGGCGTTGGGCGCAGTGGCTCCTAGGCCTTGTGCTGTTCGGGCTTGTTTATTTGATAGCGACCTTGGGCTACATGCTTTCGTATACATATGTCGGGATACTGGGCCTTCATGTTGGAGAGGTACTGATGCAGAGAAGCATTATAGGCAGGCTATTCCCTGCCCTGGCAAATTGGCTGATCACAGCGCTTGTAGGAAACGGGACTACAGCGTTGACCTTCCAGCACGTGTTCATAATGCACGTTGCAATACTTACCGGGCTTGTTTTTCTAGTATTCCCGATACACTTTTATCTTTACGAGCGTTCCGGTCCTTACGAGCCGGCTGGATTGAAAAAGAAAAGGTCGAAGGAGGACTACGTCCCCTGGTTCCCTACGAACCTGTTTTATACGCTGTTCCTCGCATTTGTTTTAATTGGAATTGTAATGCTTGCATCTGCGCTCGCCCCGCAGCAGCTAGTACAGGAATACGGATTTGTAGGCTACAATACGCTGCCGTTCCCGGACTGGTACATGATGCCGATGTACAAGCTTATGGATGTTGGCGGGCTGGGGCTTTCGACCGGCGGGGTTCCGCTGCTCGTGGCACTGGGAGGCTTCGTAGTGCTGCTGCCGTTCATAGACAAATACAAGGGAGATGCCCCGCTTGAAAGACCGGCAATAACCGCCATTGGCATATTCATAATATTATTTTTTGTTATAATGGCGTTTTGGGGATATATACAGCCAGGGCTTTCGCAGACCAGGCTTTTTACTCTGATAATGTTCGCCGGGATTGCATTTGTGGCGTTCGCGGTTACATACGCGATGAAATTTGCAAGGGATGACGTGATCAGAAATGAAATTAAAAATAAAACTGTATAGCATTGTATTGGTTCAACTTGCCATTGCGGTAATCATGTGGTACGTTTCTTTGGATAATCCGATAGGATACCAGCAGATGTGGGCGGCCATGTTCGGGGTTGAGTTAATTCTTGCATCGGCGATTTTGTATGGAGCAATGAAACAGTTTATGAGGTAATATGATGGGAAGATTTACGAAGCTTTATTACTTGTCGATGCTTATATACGCCTTCGGCGCGGTGTTCTTTGTTCTGTATTCGCTTATAGTAATGCCGGTAGCAGAATATTACCATGAAGATGTAGCGCAGATGGTTTCTCCGGTGTTTGGCAATTACTCTGCTTTCCTCGGACACCTATTCTTAGCCTCTATTGCCGTAGTCACCGTTTCGCTGCTGGTCTTTGCCATCTCAATGATATTTGCAAGGAAAGACAGGGTTATACTTTCCAGACGGACAATGATGCTGCCTGTAATCATGTATGCGGTGGCGTATTTGCTTCTTGCAGGTAGTTCCATATGAAACTCGAAAAAAATATCAATATGGTGATTCCGCTTGGGCTGATACTGATAGTCTTGGGGGCAATTGCATTTCTTTTCTATGGCGCTTTTCCCTCAATAAATTCGCAGGTTGGATCGCACCAGATTTCAAGCTGGCTCGCCGTGTTCCTTGTATTTATAGGGCTTTTGCTTGTAGTTTATGGAATGTCAAGCAAAAACGTTTAGGGCGCTTTGAGTAGATGCGGACCTACAGCAGCCCCGCCTATGAAGAGGGCAAGCGCGCTCCCGAGGAGCAGGAATATCCAGAACAGCATAGTCATGAGCAGCTGCGGATTTGTCATTTTGGCGCCTCCAGCCCTTGTTATCTTCTTTACTATAAGCGCAAAGGGATAGCTGAATACGCCGGCAAGCCCGAAGGATGTGTATAGTCCGAGAACTGCAAGCGGTTCTGTTGAGAGGCTAAGGGAGTACGCAGTAGCCCCGTACAGTATTGCAATAAATCCGAATATGAGCGCGAACAGGCCTATGTATTCCAGTTCGAACGTATTCTTTTTAAGCAAGGCGTATGCCAGGCTCAGTATAAGAACGTTGAATAGTGCGAATATGTCGTAGTACAGTATGTTGTAGCTGCCTGGAAGCGGCCATGCAAACTGCCCGTAGAGCGCAGTAATAAGACCGTACAGCCCCAAAAAGCCGAGCGGTATTGCGCTGTTGGACATTTCTGAGATTATGTCAGGAACAGCTGGGGAGAGCTTCTTTCCCGCTTTTCTGAATATAAAGTATGCTTTTGCCGTGCCGTAAAGCAGCAGCAGCCCGGTTATGCCGGTTGTGAAAAGCTGTGATGTTAGCAGGTCTACAAATACCATATTATCATATGCCTATCACTTGAAAACTTTATAAATGTTTGCAGCAGCATGGCTGGAATGTTCAGATAGTTACGGATTTGACCCTGCCCTCTTTTACTCTTAAAAGGCTGACCTTTCCGATTTCTTTTTGTTTTCGGGTTTCGACATTGTCGCGTATTTGATCGAGGGTGTATTCCGTCAGTATCTTGCCGTCCCTGAATACCTCAACCAACAGGTTTTGGCCTTCGTGGTCCTCGGTTACTGTCCGGTAGGAGCCGTTTTCTGCTATGAGCTTCAGCCGACCCGCCTTCGAATCCTTGCCGGGGTCGGTTATTGGTTTCTTGTATACGTCTCTATCCACTCCGTTTATCCTCGCGTTTGAGCACTTGAACGCAAATTTCTGCGTATCCCGGTCCATCTTTTGCAGGAGCGCGCCGCCCATTCCGAATGCGATGTTGTCCGCGGACCATTCGTTTGCCTCCATGCTGCTTAGTATTTTTTCGATCATTTCCAGATTTATTCCGTCTCCCTGTATTACGCGTATCTTGTCGTTCAGTACTTTGTAGCCCTTTGCATTTC
>JAMCZL010000009.1 GCA_023485745.1 Candidatus Martarchaeota archaeon
CCGTGGCATGCACCGAAAAAAAGTTCGATGCTGCAAATGCTGCAATTAAAAAGCTATACGGTTAAATATCTAATCTATGGGTCCGTAGCTCAGGTTGGTAGAGCGGCTGGCTCTTAACCAGTAGGTCGTGGGTCCAAATCCCACCGGACCCGTAGGCTACTTTCTTAAGCCTATGCTTTTTACCGTAGGATCGGTCTGCAAAACTATTGGCTCCTCTATGCTGCTTTCCATAAAATCTGATGGTATGCCAACAAGGTCCCTATCGCTTCTCAACATATCTACAATTTCCTCTGCGCAATCCTGGTTTCTGTGGATAAATAGGTCATAGGCGAATTCCGGCTTTAAAACTTCAAACAGGCCCAAATTATTCCAGCCCAATCCCGAGTCGGCGTTCCTGTTGCTCTGCACCTTTATCTTAAATATTTTGCTGTTTATCTCGTCGTCCTGTGCAAAGCAGACGCCAACAACCTTGGCAAAACTTATCCCACCAGCAACTCCCATCTTAGCAAAATTCAAGTCAGAGTCCAGCATGAACAGTTCATCGTGTAACTTACTGTTTTCCAAGACCCTTACTGGCAAAACCCTAAGAGAGTTTTTAGCATCGGAAACTATGGGCATCCCGGTCTTGAAGTAGAAGCTCGCCATAGTATAATAATCCATATTCGGATTTTTATTGTTTTTGTCCAACTACGCTTAACGGCATTGGCTAAGGCTGCATCCAGTCTATCTCATAGTACTCGTATTCGCTCTTTGGCAGGTCCACCTTCCGCACCTTATAGTAAGTGACTGAGGTTTCGCTGTCTGCTATTGCGATTACAAGCTCAAGCTTTCTCGATTTTGCTTCGTTTATTATGGCGGAAAGCTCGCTTCCCCCTATCCTCTCATTTTCACTCAAGGACAGCATGCCGAAACGCGGAGAATTTTTTCCCGGAATCTCTATATCCCCACCGCGCCTATGGTAAAGTTCGAAGTCTATTGCAAGCTTTTTCTTTCTTGTTTTCCCAGGTATTGCAAGTATGAAGGTTTTTCTAACTGAATGTGCAACGCGTATGGCCCGCGCCCATTCCGATATTATGAGCTTGGAGTCCCTGGGGAAAACGTGCAAGACGTGCTTTGAATGGATCCATTCATTGTTTTCCTTTATGGGCTTTGCACCGGGAAAATAGATTCTGAAGTTGGTTCCAAACTTAAAACCGGTCTTCACAACGTATCCTTTTGTCCTCCAGTCTTTGTATACATCGTAAAGCTTCATGATGTCTGCCCTTCTGGAGCTTGCAATGTTCACAATTTGCGCACGCGTAAAATTCTTGATTGAGATGACGCCCATGTCAATCAGAAATAGAGTCTCATAGATATCAAGTTTGTTTAGGTTTCCATGTTCGCTTACCTTGTAGGTCCCGTATTGTCCCAGCCAAAAATTCTCATATAACTCCTTTCCACTCTCATCATCGTCTATTACCGTTACCATGTCGTCCGGGAAGAAAATGCCGGTAACCGAATACTTTTTCAGGTTTATGGCAGATGATGGATATCGTTTTGCCTGGACGTGCTCTTCCTCGCCAAATCCGGATCCAGGGCTCTTTATTATAAGACCTCTGTCCCTCCAATCCTTAAATGTAAAATATCTCGCCATAAGCTTCTTTCTTTTTATAAACACATTTGCTATGTCATTAAAAGATACCGGTTTTGAATTCTCGTCAGTGCATGCAGCCTTCCTGACATCTACCAAATACAGGCCCTCTTCTACTTCAAGCATCAGCTTGCCGGCTTTGTATTCGCCAAAATACCCATTTCTAAGTATATCAATTGTAGATTGGTCGCTTACAGAAATGCGTTTTGCTTTAGTGTTTATATTTAACAACAGCGTCATCAGATCACTTAACTGCAATTTTGAGTGCTTCCATCTCGAGCTCTGTAATCCTGCCAGGAAAAATTAATGTTGTTACGCCATGCCCGAAATTCGCCTTTTTAGCCTTCGCAATGCTAAGAAACTGAATTCTCCGGCTCACCATTCCTATGTCATGCAGTACCAATATACGCGCATTATCATTTATTAAACCTCTTCCGTATTCCTTTTCCGCCATTTCAAGAAGCTCTACTGCATAACTGACGTCTATCGTGCTTTCATGCTCCTTATCATAATCCAGAAGTATCAAACTGTGCAGGCCCCTATTATAATTTTCATAGATCGTTTCGTAAAACGAAACAGGTTTGTAGTGCTCCGTCCACTTAGGGATGGTGCATATCTGACCGAATCTGTAAAAATCAAGCCCGCTTTCGCCTATGGCAGCCGACAGTATCGAAGCACCATGCACAAGCCCGAATTTGATTCCAAGCTTCTGCGCTTCAATCAGTATGGTCTTATGTGTTGTTGCAATCAGCGGATCGCCCCCTACGAGTATGCCTACCTCTTCATTTTTGGCCTCTGCTATGAGTGCCCCCACCTTTTCCTCCATATCTGCCCTATTTATTATTTTAATGCCCTTGCCAATCTCATTTGACAACTCCTCAATTTTATCCCCGTCCACTATGCTTGTATAATTGTCTATGTAAAGAATTTTGCACTTTTTAGCGGTTTTCAGTGCCTCTCTAGTAAGTCCGTATCTGTTCAAACCGGTGCCGATAAGGTACAACATCAAAATCCACGCTATAGATTGGAAAGCAAATATTAAATTGTCCAATATTTCTTATTTTTTATAAATTGCCTCTGCGCCTCTATCAAATCCATGTAAAAAAGGCGTTCTTCGCCCCTTAGCATTCTAAGCGCCCTTGCGGCTGTGCGCGGGCCTATCCCATAGGTTGAAAGTGCAGCAACGCCGCGCCAGCCGTACGCATTGATCAAGCCCGCCTCACTCATCATCTCTCTAAGCTTCTTTTTCTGAGCGCTGTTGAGTTTCTTGTTCACACGTTTAAGGTAGCAGAGCTCCGAATAGCCTTCCTGGTCCGTAGCTATCATTGTGCTTCTGCATGAAGGGCATTCTATAAATTTCATCCCTTCAAGCTCATTCGCAGCCCTTTTGAAGGTAAAGCCACAATATGTGCACACCAGCTCAATACTTTTCGAAGTTATGTACTTTACAAACGAGTTTAACAGCTCGTCGCTGGGCAGCAGCGGCATTATAAGCTCCTTCGTATAATACGCCGACTTCAATATGGCGTTTGTAAGGCGAGAAAGCTTTTGAAGCCGTATCCTTTTTATCTTCAGCGCTCCAGAGCCTATCTGCTCAAAGAAGTTTATCAGGCCCCCTACATCAAGATAGTTATCCAATATTTCCCTCTCTGTTTCCCTATAAACTAAAGTATTTCTGAAAATGCGCATAAGCTGCCTGGCCAGGGACTTAGAAACGCTTGCATCTTTTTCAACAATGCCGAATAGCTTCGCTATCCCAATAAATTTATACCTAAAGAGATCTGTGTCGCGTATCGCCTCCGTCAAAAGCTTATAAACATTCTGGGCGGATATGGACCTCAATACCTTTTCAAGGTCAAAATTTTTCCTTGCCTCGAAAAATATCATGTACGGAGATGATTTTATATTCACCGAATCACCCACTTCCGTACCTATGAGGTATCCTAGCAAGCGTGAAAGAGCTTCGTTCGCCAAAGTACCCAAAAAGGTATATGCAACCTTGTAGTCGTCGTATTCTTCTATGGCAATCTCGCCGCTTTTTATCTCATAAATTGAAGAGACTTCGGAAACGAAATCTTTCAACATCGAAAATGCTTCAGGATCCATAAACCCCTTGCTTTCTACCGGCCCAAAATTTTCCAAGTTCCTCATAAACGCGTCCGCCACCCGCTTGCTCACAGGTATATCCTCGCCGACCCAATCCGGAACCGCAGCCTCAAGGTCTGTAGAGGGCTCTATTGTTATTGTGCCCTCATCTATGCTAATCACCTTCCATGGCAAACCCTTCGTTATGAAAACACTGCCTTCGTCTATATTGTTGATTACGAAATTCTCGTCAAGTGTGGAGAGTATCCTATTATTAACCACACTTTTTACAACGAACCGCTTTGAATCCGGAAGAACGCTAAGGTGCTTGTAATAATAAAGCCTAGTGCCTCCTGTTCCGCGTATGACGCCCTCTGAATACCTGAGCAAATGGTTTTTGTTCATAAATTCTACTGCCTCACTGAACGTTTCCATCTTCAAATCCCTGTATGGATAAGCCCTTGTTAAGATCTCATAAGCGGCTTCTATCTTGCACTCTCCTTTTTCCAGCGCTATACCCGCTAGCTGGTTAACCAAAACGTCAAGCGCATTGTTCTCAACGTCAAACTCTTCTATGTTGCCCGAATTTACGTTATCGCATATTGACAGCGCTTCTAATGCATCAGCATTATTGGTGGCTATTATTGCCCCGTTGGAGACCTTTCCAGCGCTATGCCCGCTTCTGCCTACCCTCTGGACAAGCCTTAAGGCCTGCCTAGGAGATCCGTACTGCACCACAAGATCTATTTTGCCGACATCTATCCCAAGTTCCAAGGAGCTCGTAGCTATTATACTTTTTACCTTGCCACTCTTGAAGTCGTTTTCAACCCTTATCCTTTCATCCTTGTCCAGGGAGCTGTGATGCACCGAAATTCCCCCGAATTCGCGTACCGAATTTAAATAAACAAGTCTGCTTCCAAGGGCTTCTACAATCTGCCTAGTATTTGCGAATATCAAAGTGGACTTTGATTTTTTTACAAGCGATGCGATAGTTTCAAGCCTTGCCATCGCCTCTTCATCAAGTCCGAACTTTTCTTCGATATCATTTAATTTTACCTTTTGCTTTTCAGGAAGGTAAACCTTCAGATGCATCTGTTTCCTTGCATCTATGGCTACGATTTCGCACTTCCTGCTACCTCCCAGGAATTTAC
>JAMCZL010000047.1:0-5189 GCA_023485745.1 Candidatus Martarchaeota archaeon
AGAGGTTTTGGCTCTGCCACACCTTTGACAATGAAACCCGCGCGTATGGCAGGCATAATCAGCCCGGAGAATGTCTCTTGATAAGACTTGACCGAATAGCCCCTGAACCATTTAGAGCCGTGCGTTTGATGTGCGAAATAATCGCCTATGACTTCATATTTGTTGCCACTCTTTATATAGCCAAAAAGAGCCTGATTGCGCCCGTTTTTGCTTTTCCTCTCAAGCATGGCATATGCCGGATGTATCTCAGAGAATACAAACCGCCCTCCGGATCTCAGCACTCTATAAGCTTCATTCATTGCAGGATTTATATCGCTCATGTAGTGAAGAACCAGATCGGCGTAGAGCAAGTCAAACTCGTTGCTCTTGAACTTCAGTTTGCTGGCCGACATGACATAGAATTTTATTCCATTATATTTGCTTTCCGCCTTTTCAATCATGCTCTTTGAGAGGTCCACTCCAATTACGTTCTTAGCGCCTTTCCTCACCATGTATGCGCATTCGTCCCCGTTTCCGCACCCTATGCATAGAACGCGCTTGCCTTTGACGGTGGCAAGCATTTTGTGTATCGCCGGCTTGTCTTCAAACTGGTGAAATTCATCGCTTTTAATGGCATTGATATACTTTTCCACGAAGTCTTTATTCTTATAAATCTTCTTTGATAATTGCTTCATTTAGACACTTCGAACTGTCTTTATTATATTGAAAAACAAGCAATAAAATACATTTTGGTAGCGGATTTACGCATCGCTTGGTTTGGTCTTTGGTGTAAATTGAGGTGCAGGCATGCAATGGAAGAATCGTCCAACCTTCTTGCAATCATTGAGCCATTCATCAGAGCAGGAGCCCCGCATGGATACCGGCCGCATTAGGCAATGCTGCAAAATCCTCCGATTTCCTTAAAAGGTTTCCAAATGCGCCTTCACATTTGGGCAGGCCGCCACTGCGCGATGGGGCTTTTGCGTTAGAGTTGAAAGGCAGGTTACAAACCCATCCCGTATTCTTCCTCTTCCTGCTTTTCTTGTTCCTTCTCCACTTTCTGTTCGATGGCTTCCTTAGCACGCTTCTCACATTCTTCGGCAGTATATCCTTCACTTTGCCAAATGTCCAAAAGTTTGTTCGCCCGCTCCAAACCAAACGCCTTGAGCAAGCCCTCCCATGTGCCCTGACTGAGCAAGCCATCTGTCGTGATTTCTTTAGCCAATAAGTTCTCTTGAGAATCTGGCTACAAAACATTGCCCGTCGAATTTACCCTGGCATAACCCTTATCAGCCTGCCGTTCGGATACTGTATGAAAACCCTGTCCTGAATTCCGGATTGCTCCTGACCTCCAGAGCGAGTGGAGGGCTGCGCCTTTTCTAGCGCGCTTAATTTGTCCCTGGCAGATTTCAATGCCTCATCCTCGGTCTTGTAGGTTTTTTCCTGATAGAATTCTCCTTCGAACGCGTCGTAGACCAATAATTTAAATTTGCCTGGCACGGACTTTGTTTTTGATGTCATTCGAATCACAGAAAGATTGGGTCAGTTAAATTTTAAGCCTTTACTTTATTTGCTGTACAACCCGTTCTTTTGAGTTTATTATTTTCATAATTTCTTCAACAACTTCATTTTTGCTTTTGCCTCTGGTTGGGACTATGGAATCGAATACCTGCAAGTCTTTCCTTATGTCGAATCCGTAGACCCGTTTGAAAAGTTTTCTGGTCCCCTCGTCCTTTATCCTTATTGCGTTTAACGCGTTTCTGTATGTAATGTTGTCCCGTGCAGCCACGCGCCTCGCCCTTGTCGCTGCATCTGCCTTCAGGTATATTTTTATGCCGTTTTTGGCCAGCCATGGCAGGCTCCAGCTGTCTATGACCACGTTGCCCTTCTTGGCCTCCCGCAGGATTATCCTGTCAGAAACAACGTCAGGCGGCACCTTATCGTTTAGCCGGCCGATAAACATGTTCATTCCCTCCCTGCTTTCCCAGAAGCCTTCATTATGCATGGTGTTTCTGGTATCAACCTTCTTTTTTTCAATAATGTCCCTAAGTATGCTAGAAGGATGTATTATCCTAAGCCCAAGCAGCTCGCCGACCGAATTTGCCGCGGTTGATTTTCCAGATCCGGAAAACCCGAATATTATTATTGTCCTGCCGGCCATAGGCTCACGCTGTTGCACGGTATACGCTCTCCAAAGCCTCGACATTGCTTGAAAAGAACTGCCTGGCTATCAGATCCCTGAAAAGCAGTCCCTTTTGGGTTAATTTCAATTCGTTGTACGTTTCGTAGGCGCAGCCTGAAGAAAGCATTTCCTTATACAATTCCGGAAACGCATTGCCAAATTCTATCCCGAATGCTCTGCTGAATGCACGCATGTCCAGGGATTCTATGTTTCCTATCACGTATCTGCGCATTCTTTCGTCTTCTGATAGGAAAATGCCTGTCTCCACTGCAAGGCCGTTTGAATTTATTTTGCCCATATACCTTGAGATTGCAGCCCTCCCGTCTAGCCCGTCGTACGCGTTTCTATAATGGACATTCTGGGCGTAGCTTCTTGCGCCTGCGCCCAAGCCTATAAGGCTGATGCCCTTGAATACCGCATCTTCTTGCACATATCCGCCATCTTCAAGCTTGGAATACCGGTTGTGGCAGGACTGAAAATACCCATTTTCAAGGAATTTTTTGCGCGCTATTTCATAGCATTCGTATTTCTGCCTGTTGCCCATGAGGCCCTCGGGCCTGCGCTTTCCTATCACCGTGCTCGGGATAACCCCCAGCGCGTATACCTCTACGGTATCAGGATCAAGGCCGAGCAACGCGTCTACCGAATCGGAAAATGTTTTTGTTGTCTGACCCTCTATTCCTATCATCAGGTCGCAGACGATGTTGCCAAAGCGGATCTCTTTCAGTGTCTTTATCGCATTTGATGATGCATTTCCCAGGTTGTGCCTGCCCGACATTCTGATCTCGCCATCCGCAAAGGACTCGATCCCTATGCTTACGCGGTTTATTCCAAGGGCCTTGAACTCCTTGAATTTGTCATATTCCACGGATTCCGGGGTGGCCTCTATGCTGGCCTCCTTTGCAGTGCCCAGCATGTTTCTGTTGGCTTTCTTCAGCGCGTCCATGATCTCGCCGAGCTCGTTTGGCTGCAGCAAGGAGGGCGTGCCGCCTCCAATGTCGAGTGATATGACCTTTTTATCGCCTAGGATATCCGCATACATTTCAATTTCCCTCACAAGGGAGGATACGTAATTCCTTCTCAGCTCCTCGGAATTCAGCGTCTTCAGGTAGCCGCAAAAGGTGCAGAGCTGCCTGCAGAAAGGTATGTGCACGTACACGTTAACTTCATTTGTGAATTCGGTCTGCGCAATTGAAAACCCTTCCAGTCTTTTGTAGCACCTTGCAGTTGGATACGCGTACACTTCCGGTTGGAATTCGCAGCTCCCTATTTTTTCACCGAGTTTCATAGCCTCACCAGCACATACTATTATATCTGTTCTCATATAATATAATCTGCTCTCCAATTAAAGAGAGCAATGTGGTGATTATTTGGACGAAGAACAGATGCTTGCCGAACTTGGTTTCACAAACGCAGAAAGCAGGGTTTATACGGACCTTTTGAAGTTTGGGGATTCAAAAACAGGTTCCATCATGCAGCGCTCCGGGCTTTACAGCTCAGTGGTGTATAACAGCCTCAAGCACCTGATGGAAGAGGGTTTTGTCACCTTTTACACAAAGGGCAGGATAAAGTACTTTTCCGCGGTAGACCCGTCAAGGATAGTAGATGCAGAAAAAGAGAGGATGGAGCTTGCAGAGGCCATGGCGAAGAAGCTCTCGCTTATCAGGAAGGCAACTGAAGAACGCAGCAAAGTTTTCATATTCGAAGGCCGGAAGGCGGTCAGGACAATATTTAACGACATTTTGAGCACCCTGGGCAACGGAGGCGAGCAGCTCGTAATAGGCATCTCGAATACGGGCAGCGGAATGGGCGAATTCATAAGGAGATGGGAGGAAAAAAGGGTGCGCGGCGGCATAAGAAAAAGGGTGCTTGTATCAAACACATCAAAGGAATGGCTTTCGTATTATGGCATGCAGAAACTGGTAGACATAAGGACAATATCGAATTCGCTTTACATAAACATGTCAATAAACATATATGGCAGCAAGGTTGTCCTGATATTATGGGCTCGCGAGCCAACGTACATATTGATAGAGGGCAAGGAGATCTCGAAAAATTTCAGGAGCTACTTTGAAATGCTCTGGAGAAAAAGCCAGAGGCCGCGGATTTGACCAAAACAAGAATGCTGCGGAGCCTGGCTGCTCCGTTTATGCAATCCGTGCAATAAATTATGGTGCTGGTTGAAACGGCCCGTGCGCCTTGATTGGCCCTGGAATGCAGCTCATATCTTTCCGTATATTGCGCTGAACTCCATCATCCTCTTTCTTATCTCCTTTGCAGATTTTTCATAGTCTGAAAGCGCCATTGTGCCCTTTTTTGTTATTGAATACTGCTTTCTGGTTTTTTCCGGTTTGCCTTCTTGGCTATCCGACTTTATGTAGCCGTTGCTTTCAAGCCATTCCAGTGCAGGGTATATTGCTGCGGGGCCCGGTCTCCACATGCCTCCTGTCCTTTCGAATATCTGCTCCATGAGCTCGAATCCGTGCATGGGCCTTTCTGACAGGAGCCTGAGCACAAGGGGCCTGAGCAGCCCCTTGGGCACTATGTCGACCCTGAACGGGCCGCAGTTGCAGTAGCCTCTTGGCATTTCATTCATCCTTTTACTTGGATTCAGATGGCCCCTTCTGGATCTCGTCTATGCGCTTGCCTATGAACTTTGCCTGCGCCTCCAGGTCCTCCTTGTATAGCTTGAGCTTTTCTACGAGCTTTTCCCTATGCAAAGGGCCCATTTCATCTGCGGAGTCCTCCGGTCCGAAGCCCATGCCCATGCCTGCCTTGCGCATTCCCATGCCGCCGTGCATTCTTCCGTGCATGCCTCCGTGCCCTTCGCCGCATCCGCATCCGCAGCCATCTTCATCTTCATTCATTTCGTTTTTCATATTATATCACCACTGATATAATTGGTTATATAGATATTTAAATGTTTGCAAAAAGAGCCGGATACGCATATGGCTAACCTGCACAAAAGCAATTTATATCTAACCGGGTCATCCTTTCATTAGGCGACAGGGATGGATGTAAGCGTAGT
>JAMCZL010000047.1:5712-16502 GCA_023485745.1 Candidatus Martarchaeota archaeon
CTGAGGGTGAACGACAATGCGGATCTCGCCAAAAAAATCGACGATGTAAGGACCCGGGACTCCATATACGTAAACAAAATACTGCGTTCCAGGCAGACGTGAAAGCTATTTTCATCTGGCGTTCCGGAAAAGCGTGCGGTGCAGGGCATACGGCCTTCGGCACCGTTTATCTGGCAATGCGAGCCGGAAAACCCGCACATTTTGGGGCGATTGGCTGTCACAAAATATTAAATAGGATGCGCTTGCAAACTTATTGCTGGAATGCGGCATAGCCATCCCGCTTTATATTTATAAATTTGCGTTCATTATATATAATCATTAATTGTAAGTTTGGGGGCTCGGGCGGCGCCGCAAGCAGCCGCAGTAAGCCTGAATATTTTTATAAAGGGCCAAAATAGAGAGCGATTATTATGGTAAATGGCATAGAACTTAACGTTGTAGGGGCGCTGGTGACTGACGATGGCAAGGGAATCGCCAGAATCGATTCCAAGGCCAGGAAGCTGCTCAACGTGATATCAGGGGACATCATAGAGATAAAGGGCAAACGCAGGTCAACCGCTGCGATAGTGTGGCAGGCGCACCAGCAGGACGAGGGCCTGGACTTCATAAGGATAGACGGTTATATAAGGCAGAACATAGGCATAGGCATAGGAGACAAGGTGTTTGTAACAAAGGCGGAGGTATCGAACGCCGAAAAGGTGGTCCTTGCCCCTCCGCAGAATCAGCGCACTCCTCCGTATTCTCCCGATTTTCCCGAATATGCAAAAAGCAAGCTGGAGAACAAGCCCTTGGTAAAGGGCGATGTTGTCCCTGTAGCAATGTTCGGGTACGTGTTCAATTTCGTAGTGGCACAGGTTACGCCTCACGGCGTGGTCAAGGTCACGCGCGATACGGACGTGATAGTGAAGACCGAGCCGGTATCCGAGTCCCTGGTCAGGATAGGCGACGTGCATTACGAAGACATAGGCGGCCTGAAGAACGAGATACAGAAGATAAGGGAGATGGTTGAGCTTCCCATAAGGTACCCGGAGCTTTTCGAGAAGCTCGGGATAGAGCCTCCGAAGGGAGTGCTGCTGTATGGCGCGCCGGGTACCGGAAAGACGCTGCTTGCAAAGGCGGTCGCTAACGAAAGCGATGCCAATTTCATAGACATATCCGGGCCGGAGCTTGTCAGCAAGTTCGTAGGCGAAAGCGAGGAAAGGCTCAGGAGCATATTTATAGAGGCCAAGGAGAAGGCGCCCACCATAATATTCATGGACGAGATTGACGCAATAGCGCCAAGGAGGGAGGAGGCCACCAACGAGGTCGAGAGGAGGATGGTTTCACAGCTTCTAACGCTCATGGACGGAATGGGCTCAAGGGGGCAGGTCATAGTTATAGGCGCGACCAACAGGCCCGACGCAATAGACCCTGCGCTCAGGAGGCCCGGGAGGTTCGACAGGGAGATTGAGATAGGCGTTCCTGATAGGAACGCAAGGAAGGAGATACTTCAGATACACACCAGGAACATGCCGCTGGCCAAAGACGTTAACATTGATGACTTGGCTGACATGACGCACGGGTATACCGGAGCGGACCTCACTGCGCTGGCCAGGGAAGCGGCAATGGCAACACTCAGAAAAATACTTCCGGAAGTGCTCAACAAGAAGTCGATACCGAACGAGGTTCTTGTAAGCCTCGAAGTCAGCAGGGACGACTTTGTCAGGGCTTTCAACAGCGTGCAGCCCAGCGCACTCCGCGAGGTTTTCGTGGAAAGGCCCAACGTCCACTGGAGCGACGTCGGGGGCCTTGACAGGGTCAAGGAGCAGCTCAAGGAAGCCGTCGAGCTGCCGATAAAGAGTCCGGAGATGTTTACCAAAATGGGGATAAGGCCAATAAAGGGCGTGCTGCTTGTCGGGGCGCCGGGAACCGGAAAGACAATGCTCGCTAAGGCGGTAGCCACGGAGCGCGAATCAAACTTCATATCGATAAAGGGCCCCGAATTCCTGAGCAAGTATGTCGGCGAGAGCGAGAAGGCGGTAAGGGAGGTCTTCAGGAAGGCGAAGATGGCCGCGCCGTGCATAATATTCATAGACGAGATAGACTCCGTGGCATATTCTAGGGGAACAGATACTGGCGACAGCATGGTAAGCGAGCGGGTTGTTGACACGCTGCTTACGGAGATGGACGGCCTGCAGGAGCTTAAAAATGTCATAGTGATAGCTGCTACGAACAGGCCCGACATAATGGACCCGGCGCTGCTCAGGCCCGGAAGGTTCGACAAGATAATAGAGATTCCAATGCCGGACGAAAAGACAAGGATCAGCATATTCAACGTGCACACAAAGCGCATGCCGCTGGACAAGGACGTTGAAATAGAGCAGCTCGCCAAGGAGACCGACGGCTACACCGGCGCGGAAATAGAGAACATTTGCAGGGAGGCCGGAATGAACGCCATAAGGACCAAAAAGGACAGGATATCTAAAGCCGATTTCGACTTTGCTATAAAGGAGATAAAGCCGGCAATCCCGAAGGAGATGGAAGACAGGATAAAGAGGTTCAAGGATGAACCCGAAAGCATGTACAGGTAGTTTGCGATTTACGATAGGTGATTTATTGAAACTGGTATATTCCGATAAGAAAACAGGAAGATCTGCTCAGATCGAACTGAGCAAGGACATGGAGGCTGCGCTTCTTAACCGCAAGGTGGGGGACGTAGTAGAGGGCGCATTCGCAGGGCTGCCCGGGTTCAAGCTCAAGATAACCGGCGGTTCGGACAGCAGCGGCTTCCCGATGAAGAAGAACGTCACTGGAACCGCAAAGCGCAAGATACTGATCCAGGCAAATCCGTCAGGAAGGAGCAAGGGCGAAAGAAGGAGGTCGACGGTTGTAGGCAACACCATATCGGCCTCGACCGCCCAGGTCAACGCCTCGATAGAGGAATACGGGGACAAAAGCCCTGACGAGATATTCCCGAAGAAGGAAGCGGAAAAGAAAGAGGATAAAAAATAAAAGGTAGATTCGGACGGAAGACATGAAGCAGAGCATGATTAATATAGGCACGCTGGGCCACATCGATCATGGAAAGACGTCGCTGGTCAAGGCCATAACGAACATCTGGACCGACAGGCACAGCGAAAGCATAAAGAGGAACATGACCATAAAGCTCGGCTATGCCGATGCAATAATAAAGAAATGCGAGAAGTGCGAGGGTGCCGAGGCATACACCATAGGCGACAAGTGCGAGCACTGCGAGGGCGTGCCGAAGCCCGTGGTCAGGATCTCGATACTCGATGCCCCGGGACACGAAACCCTCATGGCGACCGCAATCGCAGGCGCAAACATAATAAACGCCATACTGTTCGTGATAGCGGCAAACGAACCGTGCCCCATGCAGCAGACAAGAGAGCATCTCATGATCATCAACCTTCTCGGCATAAAGAACGTAATTGTAGTGCAGACGAAGGTCGACATTGTGGGCAGGGAGGCGGCAGTAGCGCACTACAAGCAGATCAAGGAGTTTTTGAAGGGCAGCATAATGGAGAATGCGCAGATAGTCCCGGTAATGACAAACAGGAACATAAACATAGACGAGCTGCTAAAGTTGATCTCTGAAATACCTCTGCCAAAGCATGACCTGTCTGCCGAGCCGCTCATGTACATTGCAAGGTCGTTCGACATCAACAAGCCAGGTACTAAGCCCGGCAGCATTTCCGGAGGGGTAATAGGCGGCACAATAGTCAAGGGCATGTTCAGGAAGGGCGACAGGATAGAGATACGCCCGGGGATAAACATGTCGCATTCTTCTAAGAAGGAGACTTACAAGCCGATAGTAACGGTGATAACAGACATAAGCAGCGGGACCTCGGAGATCGATGAGGCAGTGCCTGGCGGGCTGATAGGCATCTCTACCGAGCTCGACCCTTCGTACACCAAGGCTGACGGGCTTGTAGGCAACGTTGTGGGCCACGTAGGCAAGCTTCCCGAATCGGTTTTGAACTTGGGCCTTAAATACTACTCCATGAACAGGAAGGACATTGACGAGAAGGGATTTTCCGAGAATGAGCCAGTAATACTCAGCGTTGGCACGCTTACGGTTGTAGGATACATAAGTAGCAGCAAGAAGAACGTGCTCAAGGTTGAGCTGAAGCATCCGGTATGCGCGGAGCCCGGATCAAAGATTGCGGTAATGCGCAACGTATCGCAGAGATGGAAGCTGACAGGCTACGCCCTTATGCAGTAGTAGCGACGCATGCCCTCCCGACTTTTTATTTTTTATTTCAGAAATTTCAAGAATGAGTTCAGTTTTCTTCGGTAGGGAGTATCCTGTACGTGTTTACTGACGGGCTTTTTATTTCGTGCACAATCTTTACCTTCATGCCCATCAGCTTGTCGTTTTCAAGATACCTGTCCAGCTTTTTCCAGTGCTTTCTTACAAGCATGTTGCTTACGAAATTCATAGATATTACACCTTATAATTTGTACGTAATGTATATAAGCGTTTCCGCGATATAAATACTTTTCCTATTTTTAAATTTTTAAGCATATTGTTTGATGATTTGCAAATCACGGGCTGACGCGCCTCCTGTCCCTCGGGAACAGCGAGCATTCCCTTATGTTGCTTGATCCGGTTATCTTCATCACTATGCGCTCCAGGCCTATGCTCCAGCCTGCGTGCGGTGGCGCGCCGCACCTGAACGCATTTATGTAGAACTCAAAGTTTTTGGGGTCCATCCCCTTCTTCTTTATTGCCTCGATCAGAAGCTCCGGCTGGTGTATCCTCTGCGCGCCGCTGGATATCTCTATGCCTTTGTATATGAAGTCGTAGCTGTTGGATATGTTTGGATTTTCGTCGTTCGGCATTGAGTAGAAGGCCCTTATTGCAGTAGGATAGTCTCTCACTATGACCGCATCGCCGAACAGCCTTGCTATGCCGATTTCGGCCTCCCTGGTAAAGTCCTGCCCTGCCTCGATCTGCACCTTGCCCTCGCTTTTCAGGGCGTCGACTGCCTCCTCGTATGTCACTGTCTTTATCTTCGGCACCTCGATGTCAACGTTGAGCTGGTTGAGCGCATGCTTTTCCTTTGATTTCACCGCTTTTATTATGTCGGTAACGGTCTCGGACAGCAGGGCCATCGCGTCGTTGTGGTCCGCGAACCCGATCTCTATATCCATCTGCGTTGATTCGTTCAGGTGGTATACGTCATTGGATTTCTCGGCCCTGTAAGCCGGCACTATCATGAACACCTTGTCCATGCCTCCGATTATTGCAAGCTGCTTGTAAAGCTGCGGCGACTGCGCCAGGTATGTTTTGTATTCGAAATACTGCACAGGGAAAAGCTCCGCCCCGCCTTCAGTTGCCTCGGCCACTATGCCAGGGGGCCTTATTTGGCTGAATCCCCTGTCGTACATGCCTTCGGTAAACGCCCTGAGCACCGTCGACTCTATTGAGAATATCGCGGACGTGTTTAGCCTGCGCATGTCTATGTACCTGAAGTTCAGCCTGGTGTCCAACTCTACAGGGACCTTTCCGGTCACTTCGAATGGGATGCTTGTAGAGAGCGGGTTGAGGTTCTCCACCTCCTCGGGGATAAGCTCGAAGCCGGCCTTTGCCTCCTTGTTGACCTTCACCTTGCCCCTTACCTTTATCACGCTTTCTTTGGGCAGCGAAAGGTCCTTGATTATGGATTCTCCAACCACGCCCCTTTTTCCTATGACCTGTATTATTCCGGTGCTGTCCCTCAGGAGCAGGAACGTCAGGTTGCCGAGCTCCCTTACCTCGTGCACCCAGCCCGCCAGAGTCACCTCCTTGCCATCCATTGACTGGCTCAGGTCCTTTATGTAATGCGTACGTATCATTTGCTTACCTTCACAACAAGATGCATTATATTTTTTGTAATACTATTTAATATTTTTGTTATTCATAAAATTATTTGATCGGATGGCAGCAAAACCTGCGGGCATAGAAGGGATGATTTCGAAGAAGCTCATTGCGGTGAGCCGCACCACAAGCGTAAGGAACGCAGTGGCGCTCGCAAAGGGCTCTAATGTTGACATGCTGCCGGTTCTTGACGGCGAAGTTCTTGTCGGGATAGCGCGGCTCGAAAAGCTGGAAGAGGCCGGCGAAGTAGCGGTTGAGAAAGTTATGGAAAAGCCTGTTTTTGTGGAGCGCGGCAGCACTGTCGAAAACGCCTCCGCGCAGATTATCAATTCCGGCCTTGGCAGAATACCTGTCGTGGATTCAAGGGCAGGCATGAAGTGCATAGGGATAGTAGCTGCAACAGACCTGCTGGCCGCAAGGATTGGGAAAAAATAAAATAAGAGGGCAGCTGACTTACTTGCCCAGGACGATCTGTATCGCGCTGACCTTCGATTTCGTGCCGTCCTCATTGGTCAGTTCCTCTGAAGACGTCTTTATGCTCTTTTCCTTAACGTTTGGCATAAACTTGTTCTGCACGATTTCCTTGACATCTACGGCCCTGGATATTGCATTGCCCCGGGCCTTTATCGTAACTTCATTCATGCCATTGTTGAACTGGGTCACTACAGCAAGCACATAGTTCATCGTCGGCTTCTTACCTATGTATACTACGTTCTCCCTCTCCTTGTTTACAATTTGTTCTTCTTCTGGCATATCTATCACATGTTTATTTTTAGATGTATTAGCGCTAACTTTTGAGACTTGAACCGCCGCCAAAATACGCTGATCAGCTCACTTTCATTTTACTAATGGGTCTAAACCTATTTAAATTTTTACTACGCCAGAGCGAAGACCCTGCAGGCCGCGCCTACCTGGACGCCATCTTCAGTATCTTCGAGAGCTCGGCTTTCATATCGAGCTTTATCCCGGCTTCCTCCAGCGAATGCAGGGGGTAAACAACGGCTATAGTTTTGAGCAGCTCTGTTTCCCTCGTTATTTTTGAAGCCTTTGCGATCTTCATTTCGCTGTTTATTGATGCGACGATGCGGGAAAGGAACTCTTCGCTCAGGCTGAGTATATGGGTTTGGTCTTCGGAGCTCGCGATTATTTCGGTGGCGAGCTCCTCGCCCTTCTTTATTTCCGGAAATCCTTCCTTGAACGCCTTGCCGAATGTGCGCATGTATTCCGGAAGAACCGGATAGAAGGCTTTGTAGAAAGGCATGCCGAATGAAACCCCGTACGAATACCTGAGGAGCATGTCGCCCGCAACGACCCTGTCGCCCCATTCCTGGAGCGTTTCCAGGTATGAGAAAACCTCGCGTATCTCCTTTGTGGGTTCTACCGGCTTGTGGCCCAGCCCGTCAAGGAGGTTCTTTATAGCCCTTGCATGCCTCATTTGTATCTCTGCGACACTGGTAAAGTGCTGCGAGTATCCCGGGTTTGTGCGGTCGTTGTTCTGCGCCCAGCCCTCTGATATCCTGGCAAACTCCATGGTGCCGTATAGGAATAGGCTGAGAAGGTGCACTACGTTCTCCATCTTGAAAGTTATCCCGTTGGGCAGCCTGACGTATTGCGGGGTCACTTCGCCCTTCTTCCTTTTAACGTCTATGAAGCTGAGCGCGCGCCTCGCTGCGTTTATCGGGTCGCTTCTGATGTATTCTATTAGGAATGGCCTAAGCCAGTCCGGCAGGCCGTATTTTTTCAATATTGGATTCAATATCTTGTCGTATGCAGATGCCATTGAACCACAACTGCGCAGCAGGCAGGCTGCTGCACAACCTTAAGGATAATTTATAACTGGATTATAAATTATTATGCCTTTGCGGAATCCCGAAGGCGCGCTGCGCTTTGCCACGGTCAGGACATAGCTGCTTGCGCGGCTATATCTTTCCGGCTTCGGATGTGTAGAGCAGAAGGCTGTCGTATCTCCTGGATATCTGGCTTGCGCGTATGCCGTATATCGCCTTTACGCCGTGCGAATATGCCAGCTCTATCAGCCTCTGCGTTATTATCCCGTCGAATACTATAGCGTCTATGCCATCTACTTCCTGCACGCTCTGTATCAGCTCCCTGATCGGGATCTCAGATATCATCTTCATGTCTGCACCGTACAGCCTTCCGCGCAGCGTGTTCTTTAGCTCCTTGAGCGAATTGACGTATTCGTCCTTAGGCGCAATAGCGTTCTTTTTGGCCGGTTCGCCGGGCTGCTGCTCCTGCTCAGAATCGGAGAATTGCACTTTCTCTATCTGGTCGGAATCTGGAGACGCAGGGCCGTGCGCTTCGTAGCTTTCTGGATGTGTGTCTGGTTCCCGTCTCTTGTCCATCATGTTGTTGGCTATCTCCGATGGACTCAGAACCGAGCTTGGCTGCTCCTGGCTTGGCTGATTCTGAGGAGGGCCCCGCTGCCTCCTGAACCTGTCTTCCTGGCGGTGGAACTCGCGCCTGTCGTCATTATGGTTGTGCCCGTTCTTCGACAGCGCGGAGATCTGCTCGTACGGCACCTTTGACCTTAATGCCTTTATTATCTCCTTTCTTGTGAGCTCCTCGACTTCCTTGCCGTCCGGAGCCCTTGCCACATAGTCTATCTCGGCTACGTTGGACAGGCTCTTCAGTATCATGTCTCCTCCGTGGTCCCCGTCCAGGAACACCGTAATTTCCTTCTGCGCGCACAGGTCGGTTATGGTCTTCGGTATCTTGCCCGTAGCCCCGCCTACCGCGACGCAGTTGCCTATGTCGCTTTTCAGCAGGTTTATGACGTCTGCCCTGCCTTCGACCAGTATCACGCTCTCGCTCTTGGCTATCTCTGGCCCTGCCGGAAGGTTGTCCGGACCGTATGTGACTACCGTGCTGGATTTTACGTCAGAAGATACCAGCTCGCTTATTTCCTTGCTGTCCGGTATCACGTTGTTAAGCAGATCCTTGACCAGCTCCTTCGCCCTCTTTATGACCTTGCTCCTCTTTTCGTTCCTGGTGTCCTCGACCTTGTCAACCTTGAAAACAGTCTCGAACGGGCCTACCCTGTCAACAGACTCTATGGCAGCAGCTATTATGCAGGTTTCAACTCTGCCCAGCGATGAAGGCAGCATGAGCTTTCCATATGTTTTGTTGTTGCTGCTTCCGCTCTCTATCTCTATCCTGCCTATCTTGCCGTTCTTCTGCAGCTCCCTGAGATCCAGGTCCTCTCCAAGAAGCCCTTCGGTCTGACCGAAGATGGCGCCTATTATGTCTGGTTTTTCAACCGATCCAGATATGTCGAATCTGGCCTCTATCATGTATTTTACTATATCTATGTAAGTCTTTGCCATATAATCACCGTGTCCGCGAAGCGGACCGCGTGCTCTTGCAGAAATAGGCGCATTTAGGAATAGCGATTGCCGTAATGGCTGAATATGCCAGAATATATGATATGATTGTCTATAATATTAGACATATAATTGCCACAGTGTTTTACACTATCCAAATGTGACTATTTCCAATTAAATGATTGATTGCTTAAATATATAAACTTTTAGGGGAGTCCTCAGGCAACCCCGAATGCCTGCGGATCTGCAAGCTTTGATGCGGATGCCTGCTCCATTACTTGCGCGACGATTCCGCCGTTTATCAGGACATCCAGGGTCCTGTTTATTGCGGTAGCGGTCCTGCGCGTAACAGTGTAGTTCTTCTTCGCCTTCTTCATCTCATCAAGCCTTATGAAAAACCATCCGCGGCCGTTCATCCTCCACGCTATGAAGGTTTCCATCCCGCTGTTGCGCTTCCACCTTTTCAGTTCTTCGAATTTTTCAACTTCGATTGAAATGGTGGACTTGTCCCATGCCTTGCACTCGAATGCCATGCCCCTGGCGCCCTTGAAAACGATTATGTCAGGGCTCAGCGAGTTGACTCCGCTCCCTGCGGCGCGCATTACAGAGTAGTCGTTCTTGTAAAAGTGGTTTATCAGTTCCCTTTCGCTTCTGGCGCCCTTTACGTACCTGTGCAATTGACCACACATTATTTTGTGTGGCTAAAGATTAATAAACCGAGCGTCAGGCTGCGGGCTTCTTCGGGGTCTTGTCGTAGTCGCGGTACGCAAAGAATATGCCGATGGTGGAAACCACGTTGGTGAAGAGTATCACCATGAATATCGCATCCAGGAATCCAGGTATAATTATGCCTGCGGCCAGGGGCAGCGTGGCCACTATCGAGGGGGAAAGGCCTCTCGCGACGTTGTATGATATAAGAGAACTCTGCTTGCTCATGTGGCTGGGATCCTTGTCCATGTAACCTTTTAGCATTGGCACGAATGCGCTCCTTACCAGTATTATCACCAGCGCAAGCATTACCGTCAGCAGTACCGCCAATATGGTAGCGCTGCTCACGCTGAATAGCATGCCTATGTAGACGAAGAAGAACGTGCTGGTGAACAGGGCTACTTCTCTCTGGTAGCTCTTGATATGCTCTACGTCGTCTGGCAGCGAGAGGTACTTCTCTGCAAAAGACGGCTCGTGCGCCGGGCCCGTGTTTGAAGAAGAGTTGGATCCGACCGCAGTGAATATTATTCCGAATACGAAGACGGTTATCAGCCCGTTCAGCCCTATGATCTCCGAGATCCCGTATGCTGCCAGGACCACGGCTATGGTGAGCATCCAGCTGTATTCCCTGCTGTAGGATTTGAACCTGTTCATAATGAAGAGCCACAGTATTGCAGCTGCAACCCCGAATATTATGGAGCCGAATATCGTAGCTATGACAAGCCCGAATACGCCTACAGGCGTAAGGTTGGACTGTACCAGTACCTCAAGAAGTATTATTGGTATTATGAGCTCCACGGTGTCCGAGGTCACGCTCTCGTATAAAAGCGTTGTCTTTAGGTCGTCAGGCGCCCTTATCACCTTCACCAGTGTTGGCACTA
>JAMCZL010000047.1:17308-22045 GCA_023485745.1 Candidatus Martarchaeota archaeon
CGCCGTTGAGTACATCGACAAGCTTCTTTATCGTGGAGCGGTACTGCGCGAATATTATCGTGCTCTTTGAGGCGCCCTGCTGCCGCAGCATGTCGGCTATCACCCACATCTTGGGATGCTCCTCGCCCGCGTCTGCCGCGCGCCTGGCTATGTCTATGGCCTTTTTTACCTCTGCATTCTTCAGCATGCTCTCCAGGCTCCTGCTCTTCTTTTCCCTGGACTGGAGGGATTCGAAGTAGCTAAGGAAAGGGTATATGCCCTCGGTTGATATGAGGTCGTAAGCATGCACCAGGTTGAGCAGATATACGTAGTTGAACATCGCGTTGAACCGGTAGTTCTTTGCCTCTATCTTGCTTATGTTGTTGCCTATCTCTATGAGCTTGCCCTTCGGCATGCGCTCGAACTCCTTGAATGGGCTCATGCCTATCTTGTACAGGTTGTGCAGGTGCTCGTCTATTACCGGCTTAAGCACCGCCGTGATCGCCTTTATTGATTCGCTTTTTTCTACGTAAACAGTCCTGGTGCTTGTGCCCATGACGTAAGGCGCTACGTCGCCGTCAAGGGAGCTCCGGGCCTCTATCTTCTCTATGTCCAGCGCGCCGACGAGATCCTTTATCCGCTTCTGGTCGCTTCCGGGCGATGCGGTAAGGCCCAGGACCTGTATGCCGCGCTCCTTGCACTCGTTGGCTATGTAGGTGTAGGAGTATTTTCCGACGGCCTTGTGGCATTCGTCGAATATCACTATGCCGAAATCGGAGAGGGAAAGCCTGCCCTTGATCATGTCGTTGTATATCGTCTGGGGCGTTGCAACAACAACTCTTGAAGCAGATTCCATCTCCTGCCTTTTTGAGCCGCGGACGCTTCCGGTTGCCAGGAATATGTCCTTGGCATTTATCTTGAGCAGCTTAAGCAGGGAATCGTAGTGCTGCTCGCTAAGCGGGCGTGTTGGCGCAAGCATGAGCGCCTTCTTGCCCTCGTAAAGCGACTTTGATATTGCAAACACGGCTATCAGCGTCTTCCCCAATCCGGTAGGCAGCACCACAAGGGTATTCCTCCCGGCGAATATGCTTTTGAGTATGTTTATCTGATAGGCCCTGGCATCCATGCCTGTAGTATTGACTATGGCATTATAGGGGTTGAGATCCTCCCAAGAGTAGTCCATTCCAAAGCGCCGCTGCTAGCAAAGCGGATTTCGCCGCTTATAGGATTTCGGGATACAATATTTTTATATATGTTTGATAAAAAGGATATAGCGCGCCGCTGTAGCTCAGTGGGAGAGCGTCCGGCTGAAGTTGCCACATGAGGAATTCGGCATCAAAAACCGGAATGTCGTCGGTTCAAATCCGACCAGCGGCATATTGACAATTTAATATGTTTGCATTATCTCGCGCATTTTATAGTTTTGCTAAGGTTACTCGGCTATTCTGCCATCTTAAAATAAGATAATGCTAAGGATAGCAAGTATTATATATTTCAGATTAGTCATTTTTGTTGATACCTGCCTGCGGCGCGTGCCAGATGCGTGTCGGCAGGCCAAGCATTACGCATGAGGGGGAAGGCGTGCGGACATAAATAATGTATGACTCAGCGCTTTGGAGTTGAATTTTATGACAATCAAAATGCGCAGCGAGGCTGAACGGGCTGAGATAAAAGAAGAGATGGAAGCGGCCCTACATGCGAAGGAGCATTTAGCAATGACGTTCAGATCCAGCGTGGGATACGCAGTCAGAACGTATGACGGTAAAATATATGCTGGAGCCAATATAGAAACATATGGCCAGGATGGAGGCATTCATGCTGAAAGGATGGCAGTTTATAGGGCGCATTTGGATGGCTACAACGGCACCGATTTAAAGAGGCTTACCGGTATATTTACTGATGCCGGAGCCAAAGCAGATCAACCGGTTACGCCGCCGTGTTTGTCATGCCAGGGCATGCTGCTCGAGTTTGCTCATCCATACATTCAAATAGTAAAGGCGGACGCCGGCGGTAACATAGTATATGAGGCGCTGCTTGCGGATCTTTACAAGGGAAATCCGCTCACGACAATTTTTCCCACAGTGACTACAAGACTGGGTAAACTCAGATCCAACATGAACGCAAAGCTTTTGCTGGACCGGGAACTTGAAGCGCATTACATAAATGATAGCGCTTTCAGGATTGTTGTAAACGAGATATTCCATGCCGAGAAGCCGAAATTGGGCATAAGCAACCTATATGATGCCGTTTCGAAGGCATGGGCGGCCGAAACAAGCGCGGATCCGGAAAGATGGAGCAGCGACAATCCGGCATGGGGGCAGTGCGCCATAACGGCTACAGTCGTGCACGATTATTTCGGTGGCAGAATACTGCGCACAGAAGTGAAAGGAGTTGAAAATGTGAGCTCCCATTATTACAACCAACTGCCGGACGGCAGGGTTGTGGATTTCACAAAGCAGCAGTTTGACAGCGACGCAGTATTTGAAAATGAGCAGGAGCGCACCAAAGAGTATATAATCTCGTATCCAAAAACGAAGGAAAGGTACGATCTGCTTTTGAGGCGAATGGCGCGGGTGTAGTGCTTTCGCTTTTTAGATTATTGTTGGTTCGTATCTCCTCCCTTCGCGGCTCGCCTCAGCTCATCCTGCATCTCCACGTCTTGAAACGCCTTTGTGTCTTTAAGGTAGTCAAGCATTACCTTCCTTTCATTCGGTGCAAGCGCGTCGCCCAGCAGGTTCACGATCTCCTCCAATGCAAGTATTGAATGGAGCTTTAGCCCGAGCGCCGCTGCCTTTTCCTTGCCTAAGCCTCTGTCCACCACAACGTATACCGAGTCGACAGCAACACCGCTTAGCCCGCGCTTCTCAACCTCCATGCTTATCTGGTTTATCGCCATTGCCTTGCTTTCCATGGATGTCACTACGTCATCGAAAAGCATCAGCCTGTCGTTGTTTTTCAGCACTCCTTCCACAAGGGCATGCTGGCCATGGCTTGATATGTAGGTGCTTATTTCCTCCCTGGTGCTTACCCCGTCAGGAAGCTTTCTCGTGTAGAGCGAGGGCATGCCGAACCTCAATGAAACCCCGTTAGCCAGGGCTATGCCGCCCATGGCTATTCCGACCGCCTTGTGCTCTGCGATTGACACGCCATTTCTATCCAGCATCATGCAGAACGCGTCTATTACCTTAGAGTACAGCTGTGGAAATGATGTTATCTGCCGCAGGTTTATGTAGAACGGGCTCCATGCCCCGCTTGCAAGCTTCCACCCGGATGGCTTGTTCCTATACCATGTCAGCAGCATGCCGCTCTCGTATATTCCGCTTGCTATTTCCTTCTTTAGCCTTTCGAAATCGTCCATCTTAGCACCATTGATCGCAATTTATTATTGATTGCAGGGTACGCTAGCCAGTGCCTGCAAGGAGGCTTTTGGATATCGCTTCGGATACGTCGACCTTTGAATATTCGTTAGGCAGGGTATTCGTAGAGATTATTTCGCTTGCCCCTGCATCCATGATCCTTTTTCCGGCATTGTCCAGGAAAAGGCCGTGCGTGACTGCAACAGTTACGCTGCGCGCGCCATTGCCCTTCAGGATTTTTACCGCATTTACCATGCTGCTACCGGTTACTACCATATCGTCGCTTATTATCGCGTCCATGCCCTTTACTGGGATTTCCGATGCAGCAGTGGTTACCTCGCCCGTCGTCCTGTCCCTGTGCTTTTCCAACGAGAAGGACGGCGCCGACAGCCTTTCTGCCATGGCCTGCGCGCGCGCTGCGCCTCCTTTGTCAGGCGATATTACCACGGGCTTTGGTGCTAGGCCCTTCGATATTATGTAGTCTGAAAGCATTTCGGATCCTGAAAGATTTGCGACTGGGACTGTGAACCTGGCAAGTCCTGCAGCGCTGTGCATGTCTATTGTGGTTATGGATGCCACGCCGCAGCTCTGCAAAATGTCGGCCAATACCCCTATCGTGGCGATTTCTCCTTCCAAGAATTCGCGGTCCTGCCTCGCATAGCTTATATAAGGCAGCACTGCGTGTATTCTTGCGCCGTCTCTGCTGAGTTTCCTGCACAGCAGTAGCAGCTCGAGCGTCTTGTCGCCGGGATTTGGAAAAAGCCTGTGCACCAGGACGATATTTTTGCCTCCTGTGTTGGGATTTTCAAACCTCATTTTAAACTCCCCGTCGTGGAAGCGGGTTATGCCTACTCTGGAACTTTGCAGATCCAATAGCTTTGCTATTCTTGTGCTGAGATCCTCCGAATCCTGGTCGCTTATTACAATATCGTAGGCTTCCATACATACCATTATCTTAGATACAATCCTCCGTTGACGTCTATTGTTGCCCCAGTCATGTAGGTATTCCTCGGATTTAGCAGGTATTCTACCGCGACCGCCACTTCGGCAGGGCTGCCCTTACGTCCCAAAAGTATCTTTTTCTTGTACGCCTTCACATCCCCGGGGTTCATGCGCGCAGACATTTTCGTATCTATAACGCCGGGGCACACGGCATTTGCCAAAATTCCCTTTTTGGCGAGGTTTAAAGCCAGGCTCTTGGTAAGGCCCAGCAGCCCGGCCTTTGAAGCCGAATATGCAAGGTCCCTGCTCCCTATGTGCGCGGCGCCCGACACTATCGTGACTATCCTGCCCCCCTTCTTTATGCTAGGCGCAAGCTCCTTGAATATTATAAATGCGCTCCTCACGTTTACGCTGTGCACCTCATCCCACAGCGCTATGCTGTAGTCTTCGGCCGCCACGA
>JAMCZL010000022.1 GCA_023485745.1 Candidatus Martarchaeota archaeon
CCCTCTACGTTGACCTTCACCAGCCTGTCGAACGTATTGTTGGTGTTGTATCCGCCGCCTGCGAGGTGGAATATGTTGTCAACGCCGCGGCAGGCCTCCTTGAGCACTGCTTCGTCTGAGCCGTTCTCCAGCGTTATGTCGCTCACATAGGGTATTGTAGTTTTGGGAAGGTTTTTCCAGTCGCTGTCTATGCCCGGGTGCTTCCTGATTATAGCGCGCACCTCGTGGCCCATTGCAAGCAGCTTTGGTATTATATTGCGCCCTATGCCGCTGGTGGCCCCGACTACTAGGTCCCTGACCTTTTGGTTCTCGCTTTTGTTGCTAGGCATTTCCCATACCCTTGCTCTGCCTCGAAGCTAGCACCGCCTTTGCAATGTCCCTTATGTGACCTTCAGTAAACCTGTCCACTATGAACGGCACCCAGTCGCTGCCGTATGCTACATATATGCTGGTGGTGGGCTTCATTTTCCTTAATATATTCATCCGTTTCTTGTTATAGCCCAAGGGCAACTCAAATATTAAATTCTTTCTATATTCGCTGTTTAAAGACGCCAGTTTTATGAGAAGCCGCTCCTCATTGCTAAACACCGTCAGGCTTTTCGCCACCGGCATTATTTTGCCTATGGCGTCCTTGTAGACCTCTATGTGATCGGGCTTCGGGTCTTTCCCGTGCTTCGCCTTGGGAGGTTCGATGCGCCTTGCTCCTGCGGCTGAGAGACGGAGCGGATTTATCTTTATATGGCAGCTCTTTATTTGGGATAGCCGTGTTTTGTAGAGATCAAGCGCAGTATATACTGGCAATTCCACTCCAACATCCTTTAGCGGCGATGCGAACTCCAGGGTCTCGGCCTCCGGCACTGCGGACTCTGCCTCTATCCACAGTTTCGCCTTCTCGTCCTTTGAAGCGAGTATGTCGTTTATGCCGTCCTCGGCGGTCTTGGCGCTTATGTTGTAGCCTATCTGGCTGAGCCGCAGCGATATGTCGGAATCCACGCTCAGGCGCGACATCTCCTTTGATATCTGCATGTATGTGTTTACGTTGTATTTCGCCTTTGCCTGGGTTTGAGGGGCTTCGCTCATGAAGGTAAGGGTTGCATGCAGGTTCTTCTCGTTCAGCTGCTTTATTGCCTTTATCGCAGAGGCAGAAGTTGAGCCCGCTATGTGCTTCCTTACCAACCGGAATATTATTTTCTTTACTATACCGTAGCTGTCTTCGGCCAAGCAATCACTGGCATGCTCAAGAGAATGGATTTTCTAGTAATGCTTATTAAGATATCAGTTAAGATAATATGTAGTATTTCATAACTAAATATAAAAATGTGATATTTTGCAACGGGGCTGAATTTTCATGGCAATAACAGATGGTTTTAAGAAGCTTTCATTGGGCGAACTTTTCTCCAAGCTCCACGACTCGATAGTTTCGTTCGTAAAGGAGCTTGGCGAGACGATAGAGGCGAACAAGAACATTTCCCAGGCCGACATACAAACCCTGAGGAACTTCATAAGGGACAAGCTAGAAAGGAAGGAGGATACTGTGGAAAACGAGAAGCTTCTCAAGCTGCTCAACCTCTTTGCCACCGAAAAGGTCGTATTGGAAATACTCAAGGAGGACGCTGATGAATGGCTTGAGTTCCTTCAGGCTATAAGGGAATATGTGGACGAAGGCAAGATAGAGCTGAGCGATCGCGAAAGGAAGGAGATAGACAAGCTTACCAACGACATATCAAAGTACCTGCGCAAGTAAGCAGGCCTATGCGCTCATATTGGCGGTGGAGGAGGCGCGCGCTGCTGCTGTGCAGTTGCTGCTGCAGGCTTGCTTTCGGCCTTGCTTGTGCCTTTCACATACGCAAGGAGCTTGTATATTTCGTCCCACGTGGCCGGGTTGGCTTCGATAAATTGGACCAGCATAGTTTCTCCAAAGTCTGAAAGCTGCTGGTTTGCTGCGTCTATGAACTTCTTCTGATCATCGCCCAGTATCGCGTAGTTTTCCTGAGAAGACGCGTATGCCAGCATTGTCTTGCTTGCAAAGACACGTATGGCTTCGTAATCAGAGTTCGGTATCTTGTTGAGCTCGTTAGGAGAGGCTATGCCCTTGTATTTCTTTAGGATGGGGCCGAATCTTGTACCGTAATTCTGGTACCATGCCGTGTAAAGATCCTTGTACAGCTGATGTGCCTCTTCTATAGACAACGTGGAATTGCCCAGCTTTTCCAGGAGCTTTGGATCGGTAGCGTTTCCGAGCCATGATGCGTTGCTTGCTACATAATCAGAGGTAAACTTTATCCATTCCGGATTCAGGGCGGCAACCTTGCCCGTATTCTGCTGGCTTTGGCTGGACTGGCTTTGCGGACCGGCGCCCTTCGCGTCCTGCTCTTTTTGCTGCTTGGGCGTGACTGCCACGAGATCGCTTGGATCCTTAAGCAGTTCTAGGCCTTTGCTCAGGGATTCCTTGTTTATGGTCTTTATGACCTTTGCCAGGGCCTTGTCGAAGGAATAGGTCATGGCCAGATCAGTCACTTCCTTTAAAGCGTTTTCAGAGTTCACGCCTTTCAAGTCTTTGACTATGTCTGATAACACCTCGCTTGGCATCTTTACTTTGGGCACTGCAGAACCGATCCTTGACGCCATGCTCTGGAACAGCTTGGTGGATGTCATCCTGCTAATCTTTTGTTCGTATTTGTATATGTCTTCCATAGTCTCCTGCAGCGTGTACTGCAGTTTTTCGAGGCTCTCTGCTGCAGTTGCGTCGAACTTGATAAACGAGTTGTCCAGCGTGGATATGGCATCTTCCGGGTTTTTAAGTATTACTTTTGAATACAGATCCTTAAGCTTCTGTTCAGCAAGCGCTGTCGCCTTTTCTATTCCGGTGCTTAAGATTCCCGAATTGTCAGGGTGCTCTGCAAATGCCTTCAGAGCCTCGGCAAGCGGGGTGAACTCCTTAATATAATTATTCGATGTGTTGAATGCGTCCGCCATTTTCTTTGTCTTGTCATATTTTGACTTTGAAGCTTCCAGCGCCTTGGCTGCCCTGGCCTTTTCCTTTTCGTTCTTTGCGACTTCAAGCCTCTTCTCGTTTTCGCTTATTTTGTTCTTCAGCTTCAAGAGACTCAATTCTCCGAGAGCCTTGGAAGCTTTTTCCGAGGAGCCGTAAAGGCCGGATATTTCTTTTACCCTGTTGTTTGCGTCTTCAAGCTTCAAGTTTATTTCCTTTGAGAAATCTTTTATTGCGCCTATCTGCTTAAGCGATTCGTTGAGTGTGCTCAGCGATGCGGATGCACGCTGCACATCGCTCTTCTCAGTCTCCTTCATATTCCTTTTCGCGGTCTTGCTAACCATAAAAGCACCTTCATTTATTCTTGTGGTGATTTAGATATTTATTAGTTGCTTGAGGCCCGAAGGGCCCGTTTTCTCAGTGCTGCAGCTGGATTTTTAACTTTGGGCTAATGTCGTGTTAGTTTTATAGTACTTGCACCTGCTCTTGAGCGGGCATGGCCTGCACTCTGGCCTTGCTTTGCAGTAGTTTTTGCCGAGCTCAACCAGCTGGGCATGCATGTCCTTATATATCCTGACGGACTTTTGAAGCTCAGCTTGAAAATATGACTGCAGCTCCCCATACCCTATGTCAGGGTTAATTCCATAAAGCCTTGACATTATCCTTTTTGTGTATGCATCCACCACGAAAATGCGCTTTCCGGCTGCATATAGCAGTATGGAGTCTGCAGTCTCAGGGCCTATGCCGTCCATGGATAAGAGTTCTTCTCGCAAGGCAGTCTTGTCTCGGGAAAGGAACCCTTGGACGCTCCCGCTGCCTGAAATTATATGCTTTGATATCGCCTTAAGCCGTTTTGCCTTCTGCCTGTAGAATCCGCTTGACCTTATCAGCTTTTGAAGCTTGACCTCAGGCATCATAGCGATTGCCTCAGGCTTCAGAGCGCCATGCAACTTGAGGCTCGCTATGGCCTTTTCGACGTTGCTCCAGGAAGTTTGCTGTGTAAGTATTGCGCCCGCGATTATTTCGAACTGCGTTTCTCCGGGCCACCAATCCCTAAACCCGAAGTGCCGCAGCAGGAATTTGTAGAGCGCTGGGATGTCGTATCGCATTGAATCGGCTTTTGCAGGCATGCGCGCCTTGCTTGTTCAGATCTTTACTTCCCCGGAGTTTATCTTCTTTATTATCTCCCTTGGATCCTCGTTCTCGCATTTTACGCCCATGCTCTTGCACGTGCCGAGCACCTGCTTCGCCTTATCCGCGAACGTGCCTCCGTATATCGCAGCTTCCTTTGACTTGGTTATCTTCTTGAGCTGCTCAAGGGTAAGGTTGCCTATTACCTCTTCCTTTGTCTTGGCTCCTGCCTGGGCGCCCAGCTCTTTTAGTATCAGGGCGCTAGTCGGCGGTGAGCCCACTTCTACCTTGTAGGTCTTTGTGGAAGGGTCCACTATCACCTTGACAGGTATCTTTATGCCTGCGTATTGCGCAGTGTTTTTGTTTATCTCAGCTATTATGGCGCCGATGTTCACTCCGAGAGGACCTAGGGCCGGCCCGAAAGGTGGCCCTGCGGTTGCTTTGCCGCCTTCTATGAGGCCGGATATTGTAATGTTTGCCA
>JAMCZL010000053.1 GCA_023485745.1 Candidatus Martarchaeota archaeon
ATCTGGGGGCTATCTTTTCCTGAAAAGGAACCTTGACGATTTTGAAGGGGGAAAGTTCAACTGCCCGGCGGGACACATCGAAAAAGGCGAGACTGCAATTGAGGCGGCATGCAGGGAACTTAAGGAAGAGACTGGCATAGTGGCTGCGCCATCCGAACTTACACACGTTGATATATTTTTAGATGAAATTAAGGGCATCGAGTTTAGGGTTCATCTTTTTGCATATGCCAATGATGAATTGGACCTTTCGAAAATCAAGCTGCTCCCGGAGGAGCACTGCGACAAAATAGTAATTGGAACTGATGCGTTGGAGAATAACATGGCGTTGGTCAGGACTGACCGTCCTGCACTAGTTTTTACTAAAATAGATTACAGGGTAATGAGAACATATCTGAAACGCATAGAAGGATTGCTTAGTGAATCGTCAAAAGGCAGGACGATCGATGCACGCAAAACCACTGCAGCTTCTAGAAACGCCGCGTGAGCTTTTGTTGTGATATAATGCGCAAGGTTACTTATGTCCTAAAGGTTGGTGGCGCGGCCTTGACAGACAAAAAGACAGGCAGGTCCTTTGTAAGCAAGGTATCCGAATGCGTAGCGGCCGACATAAGGGAGGGCACTCGCATAATAATAGTGCATGGGGCCGGATACGGCGCGCACAGGTTCGTGCGCAGCAGGGGCATGCGCAGTGTTACTGACAACCAAGCCGACTGGGCAAGGCTTAGGCGGAACGTTTCCAGGATAACTGCAACCCTGATTGACAGCCTCATAGACCACGGGCATGCAGCCATAGAGCTTTCAGTTCCATCAATGGTGCGCACCAACGCAGGCAGGATAACCGGGTTTAACTTGTATCCGGTAAACGCCTATCTAGATATGGGATTTATGCCTATTATGCACAGCGATGCGCCTCCGGACAGCAAGTATGGTGTTTCGGTGCTTTCTGGCGATGACATTGCAGTCTACCTTGCGAACAGGCTTAGGGCCAAGGCGCTCATATTTGGGATAGACATAGACGGCATAAGAAGCGCTGACGGCAGCATTTTAAAGTCCGTAAAGAAGCAGAACGTTGGCAAGCTTTATACTTGGGATGTGAATGACGTGACTGGAGGCATGAAAAAGAAGCTTACAGAGATAGGAAAGCTCAATCCGGGCACTTCGGCGTATATAATAAGCCTGAGGAAGAGGGGCAGCCTTTCCAAGGTACTTTACGGTATGGGTGCTGGCACAAAGGTGCACTAGGGGCCCAGCTTAAGCTGAGCGCAGCCCAGGCTGCATATTTAGAATAAAATCAGAATAAGAGCAAGTATAAAACAAACAAACAAAAAAATAGCTTGTCTATTGGACTCAGTAGTCGCTGTCTTCGCTATCTTCGTCGGACTCGTCTTCTTCTTCGTCCTCTTCTTCTTCCTCTTCTTCTTCGTCCTCTTCGCTTTCGTCTTTAGGCATTCGGATCACCTTAAACAGCTAGGATATAGATTATAGATAATATATAAAAACCTATCGCAATTAATATTACTTCTGTCAGGGTTTTGGCAATTACCATAGGTTATAAAAATCTTTCCGGATAAAATATTACGGCTCAGAGCATCGATTCGTTTTTGGGTATGCTTTAAATATATTTATTATGATTAAGCTTAGTGTTTGAAATTGCATGCTTGCATGCCGATTCGGGATTATACTTAAATTGGTGAATAAAATGGCAGATAAACCACATATGAACCTGATCTTTATAGGACACGTTGACCATGGAAAGTCAACCACGGTTGGAAGGCTGCTCTTTGAGACAGGAGTTATTACCGACAGGGATATAGCAAGGTACAAGGAGCTTACCCAGCAGATGAACAGGCCCACATTCGAATTTGCATTCGTAATGGACCAGCTCAAGGAGGAAAGGGAAAGAGGAATAACAATAGACATAATGCACAGGGACTTCCAGACACAGAAATTCTATTTTACCATAATAGATGCCCCAGGTCACAGGGACTTCGTTAAGAACATGATAACAGGAGCAAGCCAGGCTGATGCCGCTGTGCTTGTCGTAAGCGCGGTTGACGGAGTGCAGGCGCAGACAAGGGAGCACGCAATACTTGCAAACGTACTCGGCATACAGCAGATAATAATAGGAGTTAACAAGATGGACGCTGCGAATTACGAGCAGTCCAAGTTCGAAGCCACGAAGAAGGCGGTCACGGACCTGCTGAAGTCGCTCGGATACAGGAATGTGGACGCAATGATGGTAGTGCCATATTCCGCGCTTCAGGGTGACAACGTAGCCAAGAAATCAGACAAGCTGCCGTGGTACAACGGCCCGACTCTGCTCGGAAGCCTTGACCTGCTCAATGTTCCAACCAAACCTACGGACAAGCCTCTAAGGCTGCCGATACAGGACGTTTACAGCAAGTCAGGATTCGGCACAGTGCCAGTAGGCAGGGTAGAAACCGGTGTCATGAAGCCTGGAGACCAGATAGTCATAATGCCAAGCGGCATAAAGGCCGAGGTCAAGAGCATAGAGATGCACCACCAGCCGCTGCAGAAGGCAGAGCCTGGCGACAACGTAGGATTCAACATAAAGGGCGTAGACAGAAAGGATGTCAAGAGGGGAGACGTAGTCGGACCTGTTTCCAACCCGCCCAATGTGGTATCAGAGTTCACGGCTCAGATAATAGTGCTGCATCACCAGAACGTTATAGCGAAGGGTTATACGCCCGTGTTCCACATACACACGGCACAGATAGCGTGCACCATAACCGACATACTTGAAAAGAAGGATCCGAAGACCGGCCAGACCATGGAAAAGAATCCCGAGACCATAAAGACAGGCGATATAGCCATAGTGAAGATAAAGCCCACGAAACCCATATCTGCAGAAAAGTACAGCGAGTTCCCGCAGATGGGAAGGTTCGCGATAAGGGATATGGGAGAAACGGTTGGCGCGGGAGTAATATTGGACATAGTGCCGCTGCAGAAATAGTGTGGTGAAATGAGCGATACAGCAGTAATAAAGCTTGCAAGCATATCGAAGGACGACGCGGATTCGGTAATGCAGCAGATAAAGACCATTACGTCCTCGCTCAACATAAAGACCAGGGGCCCGTTTCCGCTGCCGACCAAGAAGATAAAGCTGGCAACCAGGAAGGCCCCAGGAGCTGACGGCAGCCACACGTTCGAGAAGTGGGAGCTCAGGATTCACAAGAGGCTCATGAAGATCTATGCGAATGACCAGGCTCTCAGGCAGATAATGAGGATAGCGGTCCCGGACACAGTCCAGATAGAGATAACCCTTATGTGATTACGCTCTTCTTTGCCTTCTTTTACATTTTTTTCTTTTTTGATTTGGTTGATATGGCATAACGGAGAGGCTTTTTACTTTTAGGATCATGGCCTGCAGGAAAGCTGAATGCTACCGTTTCGGCTATGCTATCGGTTTTTATTGAAAAAAATAAGAAATAGAAAAAGAAATGCTTGCAGTTATTTGATTATGCTCTCTTTATAGCTGCTTTTACCTTGGACATTGTGGCTGCGTCTATGGTGCTCATGTTGTGCGCCTTCTTTGCGTGTTCAGCTATCTTTTTCATGAGTTCTTCTTCAGATTGAGCTTCGGCCTTGAAGCCACATGACATCCCTATATCTTTGCAGGCAAATGATTCTTTTGGCATGGTTTCACCTATTACCTATCAATGCCTATTTATTTATTGCTTTCCCGGGCAAGGGCAAGCTTTTTAACCCTATGCAAAGTGTGGTTGATTTATATACAAGTAAACAGGTTGGGTCAGTATAGATTGAGAATTTTAAGGCTAAATCGCTTCTATTTATGAGAATGCCTTCGATCGCCACAGGTATATTTAAGCGATTCTGCGTTCAATATCTGAATTTATGCCCTATTAAGCAGAGCCAATAGTCCTGACGGATAGTATTACTTTTCCTGAGTCAAAACCGTTAATGCGTATCTCTTCATTGACCAGCTTACCAATGGATGCTGGGTTGCCTGAAACATCATCTCTCAGAGGAATGATCAATTTCTTGGCAGCGTTTAAAGGTTCCTCGGTCCTTTTAAGCTCTTCTTCAGAGGGGTGAGAGACAATAACGAATGACTTGATTCCCCTGTTTGCACATAAGGCCATAAATGGAATTTCTGAGTCTGTGGCATTCAATAATTTTGCTCTGGTTGCTTCAGTGCTGGCCTCTGCCGCTGCGTTTGGCAGAGCAGTATCTTTGGAAAGTGATTTTTTGGGCATAGTTTCACGTATTACTTATCATGGCCATCTATTTATTGCTTTCCGGTGCAAAGGCAGGCTTATAACCACATGTAATTGATTTATATATAAATAAAATTGCCAGGCGAAACTTGGCATGTGGTCTGATTTCCAAAAATTAATGGGCCCGCGGAGATTTGAACTCCGGACCTCCCGATTTCGGACAATAAGGTTATCAGTCGGGCGCTCCAACCATGCTAAGCTACGGGCCCTAGGAGTATATAGATTTAATAGAGAAAATATAAAAAC
>JAMCZL010000030.1 GCA_023485745.1 Candidatus Martarchaeota archaeon
TTACGGAGATACCTGGCCCAAACATAAATATAAGCCAATATTTTGCAGGATATGGCTGCTCTGTGGAAACGGCCAATCTGACTTATTTTGTAATAGAACTTGCACCGTTCTGTCCGCCAATTGGATAAATAGTAGGAGGTTTAGTTGCACATTTAACTTAGATTTTTAATAATTAGGTTTACGATAAGAATTACTTTTTATATATATTTATTAGCTGTATTTGCGTGAGAAACGCATAAAATAAGGAAAGAGGGAATAGTGTTAAAGAAGAAAATGCTAAAGAAGCTTTTAAACTATTCTTGACCTTATCTTAACGTTGTGAGTAATTATTTAAGGTTTGTGAGTTATTAATGTTAATAAGGTGTAAGAACGTGGCTCGTAGATATCGTAGATACCATAAACCAATAAGTAGCACATATTATAATCAAGGTTACACACAAAGACCTTGGAGTGTTAAGCTTCCAGAAGCCTTTAAAGATATAACTCCGCCAATTAAAGCAGTCGTAATAACCATAATTATACTCATTCTAAGTATACCTCAAATTCATTTACTTAATCTCGAAGGGACAGTTGGATTATCGACTCTTTTTACATCAAGTACACTTTTTATCAATTTTGTGATAATATTTGCTGTCTTGCTTGTTTATGATTTCGTTACTTATGGCGCGGCACGCTCCTATCAAGAAGTTTTTGGTAGCTTGTTTGGTTCAATATTTATCACATTAGCAAAAGGTACATTACCATTTCCTATTGTGATAATACTAACAGCCATAATATTCTATTTGGGATTTATATTTGGCAAACTACTTAATTTAGTCAACATGAATGAAAGAAGCAGGAAACTGATAAGCGGAACTATTGGAGTATTAGTATTCTTTTGGTTAATTGCAGTAATTTTTGTCTATTATAGCTATCTTGTACCGGCCTCTCCGATATCGCTAAACTCGGCGTATCTTACTCAAGGTCAATTGAATAGCTCTTTTGGAACAAACAGCACGTCAGGAATTGGATTATATAGTATAAATAGATTAAATGCAAATGAGACTACTTACGGGTCTCTCGTACATCTATTCCCGACACCTATCCAGTTAGTGGCCTTCAATCTTACATTTGCAAATACCCAAGCGGGTAGTGCTTATTTTGTTGAATATTACAACATAACAAGTTTGAATTTAACTGAATATACCTTGCAAACGCCACAAGCAAGTATAATATTTATCACACAAGCACATTCTGCAAGCAGTATAGGCAATATTAATGGTTTACAATACTTTACTAGGGGCAATGTAATAATGGCATCGAAAGGCAATTATATCTCCTTTATTACTTGCTCGGGCACTTTATGCACTAATGTCAATACACGCAGATTATTGCAAGCTGTATCTCAAGATTTCGGCGGATAGCCACTCTTGTTTTTAGATATTCAAGTATCTTACTGCATGTCTTTGGTTTTCATATACAACAATTCTTTAGTTTATATCATATTTTAGAACGTCATTTAAACTTTGTTATGCAACTATTACATAGAAGGTTCATCTACAAAGGCCATACGCATGGTAACAGCAAAGAGTAAACCAAAAGTTGACATAAAACCATTGGGGGCTGTGATAGTAATAGGGATAATTGCTATATTCGGAGTTCTTTTATATCTAAATTTACAAAGTTCTAGTCCGTTGGGTGCACAGAGAAATCCCTATAACGCATCTTTTGGTTATCAGGGCCAAGGTTACTATGCCTACCGTAACGTAGAGTTTTATGCAATATCTCAAGCTCAATTTAATTCAAGTATGAGTCGTGTTGTGCCATCAGCAACTACTAATATATCTGTTTCAACAACGAACACAACTACCGACATAACCCCAACCACTAGCATTGTACCTATCAATCTTACTTCTAGATATATTTATTGTGTTGAAGGCGTAACGTATATTAACGGTGGCGCAGCCTATTCAGACTCGTATATATGGGAGTCTCTTAATAATTCATATTATTCAAAATTGTATACAAATGGAACTCCAGTAAACTGGAAAAACACTTCAAAGTATCCGCAACCCACAATCACCTATTTGCCCGAATTAGGTCTATTTGAACCCCTATTACCTGTCTGTGTGAGTGAGGACTACAATATGTATTGTCTAAGTTATAATACTTCATATTATAGCTCTATAACAGAAAATGGGTTAAGCAATTGGAAAGAGACCACTCCATTTCCAAACCAGACAGAACTTTATGACCTTAGTTGCGCCGCCGGGGACCGACACATATATTGCATAGCAAAGACATCATTTTATAATTCAAATTGCATAATTAATTCAGGATATTCTATATGCGCACCGAACAATTCAACAAATAATTTCACATACACTGGTCCGTTATATATTGCATCTTTGTCTTCAAATGGGATAGGAAATTGGATTACAACTACATCCGTAGTAGCTTTGCATAGCGGTGTCCTTACTAATCAAACACTTTTAGCTTTAGAAAATAGAAACGTTATACAAACCTACCAAAAGTATAACGGCTCTACCCCGGCCTTGTGGTCTTGGGCTAAAGGCAGAAACTATCCGTTGAATGTTACGGGCACTTATTGTACCATTGCGAATTTCACCAATGGCAGTCAAGTAACAACTACAATAATAAACACAACAACAATACCCATAATCACATTAAATTATTCTGCAACTAGCAGTTATGCATACGGCACAGCTCAACTATTCTTAGAAAAAAATTATACATATTACGTATGTGGTGTAGCAAGTAAACTTCAAAATATGAGTGGTGGAATGATATCTATTTCATGGAATCAAACTGTTAATGGTTTTCCATATTCATCGGTCGGCGTTTCAAATAGCCCTGTTTGTAATGTCGTAGGAAAATATGAATCACAATCGGCAATTGTTGGTATTGGAGTACATGCATCTTCGTATAATGTTACCTATGCCTCTCATGCACAAAATATATCTTTTCAAATTAAAGGATATCCTTCATTATTGACGATAATTACAGCAGGTATATATTCTCTTAGATTACCTGCTGCTTGTAGTGTTACGTTATTTGGTGGTGTTAGTTGTCCCGCACCAACACTGTCTTATCCTAATGGGGCTTTATGTACTGTTGCAGTGCAAGAAGAATCGTTTGCTAATGATGTGCACACTAGCTTTGCCACAATATTCGTATGTTCAACAGTTGTTCCTGGTAATTATACCTTAAATGATTCTATGCTGATAAATAGTTCGACTGCAGCGTATTCATTTAACTAACTTTAATTTTCCATGTTAAAATTATGTTAGAAAAAGGTAACATTTGAGGCTTCTATATATAACCCCTTTTTTCTTTTGCTCCCGCCGGGATTTGAACCCGAGTTTCAGACTTGAGAGGCCTGCGCCTTTCTTTGATGGTTAGAAGCCCTTCGTGAAATTCGGGCTAATTTCGACTTCTCGTCGAAGGCTTACTAAAGACCTTTTCGACCTAAGGTCTTTAGTCGCTTGGAGGTCTTTAGCTGGAGACTCTACGCGGCGTCTCTACATGGATAGCACAAATATTGATGTGCAGTAGTCCCTAGACAAAAAACATGGTTTTTGAACTGTCGTCGAGACTTTTCTCTACATGGAACTGGCTTGTCGTGTAGAGAAACCTAAGTCATGTAGAGAAATTGCCAAAATAATGAAAAGCCAGCCACCGCAAGGCGTATCTACTGAGCAAAACATTTTATATGTGTAACTACCATATAATTACAGCGACAGATGAATTTTATGCGATTTAGGGTATTGATAGAGAGAGATGAAGATGGCATCTATGTAGGCAAGGTACCTGACCTGCCGGGATGCGCTACCGAAGGCAGAACTAAGAAGGAACTTATGAAGAACATGAAGGAGGCCATTCAAGCCTATATGGAATCTTTGAAGAAGCACGGCGATCCTATCCCTGTGGAATCGGTGCAGATAAGTGTCTAGGCTTATACCTCTTGATTATGAGAAGGTCATAAAGGCCCTTTCTAAAGTAGGCTATGTCGTAAACCATCAGAAAGGAAGCCATATCGTAATGCACCTTGACAGGAAGGATAGGTACACTAAACTATTCGGAGATAGAAAACCAGAATACATAATAGTAGTCCCTGCCCATAGGCCGATAGGCAGGGGCATGGTAAGGACTATCATGAACGAAGCTGACTTGTCAGTTGATGAGTTCAATAACTTGGCGTAACCCTAGCTTTGAGCCTTTCGGCTTTCTCGACTGAAAACGCCTCGTCTACCGCTTGTAAAGCTCCTCCTTTCTGGTGTTTATGTGGGTCATGGTAGTGCTTGGATTTGCGTGCCTTGCGAACCTGCTTGCCAATACTACATTGCCGTTTGTTGACTTTGCGAACTTAGTTATTGCATAGTGCCTGAGGCTGTGCGTTGTAAGCCTATGCAAGGTGCGCTCTTTCCTGTGGTAAAGGCTTTCGTCGGATTCGCCATAAGTGGCGTCTAATCCGGATTCTTTTATTATTTCCCTAAAAACCTTGCGAGCATAGTTCTGCTCTACGTGCGGGAGATCATTGTGGTTGTTGTCGTTTTCCTTGTAGAATATGTAGCCGTTTGCAGCCTTTATCTTGGCTGCATTTTTGGCTGCAAATTCTACGGTTTCCTTGAATAGGTCCAAAGGAATAAGGAGAGCGTCCATCTTTCCTGACTTTTCAGATTTCAAAGTCAGTTCGCGCTTGTCGAAGTCGATGTTGCTTATGTGCAGCTTTGTGACTTCGCCAATGCGGAGGCCCATGTATGCCTGGTACTTGAACAAAAGCGCGAATTTCTCGCTTTTTATGCTTCTGAGGAAGCGCTGAAGCTCCAATTCGGTAAAGCCCTTGTTGATAGAGCCGTACTTAGGCGGTCCGTTGCCACGGTATTTCTTTGAGAAAACGCGGTTCACCGCGCCTTTAAGCTCTTTCAGCTGGTGGAAATTGAGCTCCGCGCTCTGCTCTTTCACTAGGTTCAGAAACTGAACGTAATCGAACCCGCTTTTTGCATTTTTGGGCTTGGAGGAATCAGCCTGCCTATCTCTTTTCGAACCCGCGCCTGCCGGCGAAAATGCCAGATGCTCCCATCGGGATTTGAACCCGAGTTTCGGCCTTGAGAGGGCCGCGTCCTTGACCGGACTAGACGACAGGAGCTCTTTTTGCTAACGCCTATTTGCCTTTATGCCGTTCATTGCCTCGTTCATTGAGTATTTCATTATTACCTTCGCTTTTATTGCTTCCTGCGCGCTGGGGCCCATCCCAGCAGCCTTGCGCTCTGCCTGCTTCAGCTTGTTGGAGTGCATGTTGAACGCCTTCAGTGCGGCTATGCACGCATCCCTTTCGTGTGGATTGCGCAGCCCAAACGACTTCGCCACGCGCTTTTTTGCCGCGAGCGGAATGTTCCTGTCGGGATAGTATATCTGCGTGCTGAACGCCGATCCCACCTTCTTTATCACGCTGCTTTTTGTGTCTGCCTTGTCGCTTGCTATTATCACCGGGGTGCCAGCACTTCTTATAGAAGCCACGAGCCATGCGATGCCTGCATTGCGCCTGTGCGCAGCGCGGACCAGCCTTCCTGAAAGGTCTAAGCATGCAAACGCCGCGGTCTTTCCCGTGTCTATGCCAACTATTGTATGCATTATATCATTTTTCACTTGCTTGTTGAAGCATTTATGCTGCTGAGCGTGTAGTTTATTGCAGGGCTAAGCGTCTCTGGCAGCGCCAGGTACTTGCAATCCACTATGAACTGCGGGGTCTGCGTGACGTTGTAGTAGTTGGCCAGTACTGCCTGGTACTGCAGGGCGCTAGCTGCGCTTCCGAGGCATGTGGCAAACTGCGTCTGGTTCACGTTTGCATCGGACAGCAGCGTGGCCATGGTTGAATTGCTTGGCGGATTGCCGTCGAAAACATCACCAAGGTACTTGACGAAGCTTGGAAACGTGGGCTGCTGTGAAGCGCAGAACAGGTAGTAGCCCAGCTGCTGCGTGCGCTGAACCCCGTACTTTGGATATTTCTCTATTGCGTTGCCGGTAAATATGAACTTGTAGCTCATGTTTATCCTGCTTCCGTACTTGTTGCTCGCATTTATGGCTGCTTGCAGCGCAGATATTGAGCCTGGCGCATACGGGTCTATTATTGAGTATATTGGTATTGGGGGCTTTGAGGCGCACAGCACTTTGTCCTTCATTGCTATCGCACCGAACGCCGTCACCCTGTTGCCTGTTATGTTAAGCGGAGGAATGGTCTGTATCGATGATTGCGCAAGTGAAAGGTTGTTCCCGTAAAGCAGGATTGAGAAGTTTGATTTGGAGTTTGTCAGCGGGTCCAGGTATGGGAATACGGCAAGCCATTCGTTGGTCTTCGGGAGGTATGAAACCTCTGATTCATTGACATACGTGTAATACGGCAGAAGAGCAAGCGATGAGTTCAGCGTTGAGTATCCGGCCAGCACAGCCTCGGCTGCCGAGAACGCCTGGCTGGAGTTGTGCACCGGCACTATGCATGAGCCGGTGGCGTTGATGCCGTAGCCGCATACCTCGTATGATCTGAATGTTGCAAGTGAGGCTGCAAGAGCTACCAGTATGAGCACCAGTGCTATCAGCGCTATGTGGAGGTAGTCCAAGCCGCCCCTTTTCAGTGCGGACTTCACTATGAATATGGGCTCTCCGCCCTGCTTTTTCTTTTTTTCCACATTTTTTTTGCTTGCCATGAAATCACATTAATGCGGGCCCGGCGGGACTTTCATGCGTTTTTGCGCATTTTGAACCCGCGACCATCACCTTAGGAGGATGCTGCTCTGTCCAAGCTGAGCTACGGGCCCGCGTTACATAGAGGATTTACCAACCATAATTATAAAACTTTATTTGAAATGCCTAGATTTCTTAGGTGCTGGCGCGGCACTGGGTTTACACGGTTCTGGATTGATATAAATTTTTCCCTCAGAAAAGTATTTATATATTAAAAGAGGGAAGCTTTAGGCGGTTTTATGCCGGATGACAATAAGCGCAACTTCAACAAGATCAACATAAATCTTGACGATCCCAATATGCTTGGAAAATTATTTGACGAATTGCTCAAAAACGCGGATTTTAGCGGACGAGTGCCTTCCGAGCCTCTTGTATTAGGGCTCAATATCACAATAAATAGGCAGCAGTGGAATGGCGACACATCGGCCAAGGATGCCGGCTTAGAGATGCAGGACGAGGGCGAGCTAGGACGCGTGCCCAACAATGACCTGCTGTTCGACATAATAGACAAGGATGGCGAAATAGATGTGATAGCCCAGATGCCAAGGGCCCAGAAGGACAAGATAAGGGTTTTCCTTGAGGGGCGGAAGCTTTCCATTTATGCGGATGGAAAGGACGGCCTTTTCAGGAAGGAGATAGACCTGCCGCATCCGTCCGCAAGCAGGAAATCGTTCGCGACCCTGCTTAACGACGTGCTGGAGATAAGGCTGGTGAAGACAAAGCGCGCCCTGAAGGGCAGGATGGAGATAAGCCTTCTATGACATTTACAAGTTGATTTATATGCAAAAGAAAGTTTCTAAGTCTAACAGGAAGCTGGGAAATGAGTACAGGAAAAAGCAGAAGCTCAAGAAGATAAGGAAAGTGCACAGGAAAAGGCTGAAGAAGGCGTCCAGGTCGCGCAGCCGCTGACTACTTGAGATCCACATACATGTGGTCGTTGAACTCGTAGGCCGTAGAGTCATCGCCAAGATTCAGGAACGCATTTAGTTCGTCTTCCGAGTTGAACACTTTGGAACCGTCATCAAGGTCAAGCACGTGTATCTTTTCCGCAAACTTGAAGTATACAAGTATTTTCTTGGACTCTTCCTTAAAGTTCATGAACACTTTTGAGGTTGGATTTCCCAGGGCTATCAGAAGGCTGCATAGCAGTATGTTCTTGTCTATGGCATCCCCGGCCATGAGCCCGAGCGTCTCTTCTGGGTTTATCCAGAACTGTATGGGAAGAGACACCTCGTCTATCTCGTCCTTTACGAATTCGAAGGCTATCATTGCGGCTTCGTGGAAATCTCCATCGTAGTTGTAGTTCTCGAAGTTCGACTTTATCTCCTGCGCCTTCTGCACTATCTTCTCGTTTTTTGGTTTTATCAGTGTGGGCAGCTCAGCCACAGATATGCTTTCGTGCTCCTCTATGTAGTCGCGGTACCTGAATACTATTGCAAGATACAGCTTGCTGAGTCTTGTAAGATGCTCTATTTCGGCATCCTTGCCCCCTTCAGATTCGCTGTAGTACGCCTCGGCGGCCATTGCCCTCAATATGATAAAACAACGCTATATTATATAAAGTCTGCATTTTTAATTAATAGGCAGCAATGAAACGGCCGGTGGTATATTGCCTGACATCAAATTCGAGAAACTATGGGATGGGGTTTACAGGATTGACAACAGGCTAGCAACGGAGAATATAGCGCGCGGGGAAAGGGTGTATGGAGAGGAGTTGGTTGACTACAATGGCAGCGAGTACAGGCTTTGGAACCCGTACAGGAGCAAGCTGGCAGCCGCAATAGTAAATGGCCTTAAGACCCTGAATATCAAGAACGGGTCGGACGTCCTTTACGTTGGCGCTGCTACCGGAACCACTGCAAGCCACGTGAGCGACATAGTAGGCGAGGATGGAACGGTTTACTGCATAGAGCTTTCTGAGCGCAACATGAGGCAGCTTGTGAAGGTGTGCGAAAAGAGGCCCAACATGCTGCCGATACTTGGGGATGCCAGGTACCCAGAGAAGTATTCAGACGTTGTGGATGAATGCAATGTTCTTTACCAGGACGTATCCGCAAGGGAACAGGCTTACATACTCAACCAGAACGAGAGGTTCCTGAAAGCGGGAGGCACCGCCTATTTTGTGATAAAATCCCAGAGCGTTGACGTTGGAAGAAGCCCGGCCGATGTGTTTAGGCAAGAATTAAATAATGTTAATAAAGATTTAAGACTTGTAGAAAAGGTAGGGATAGAACCTTTTGACAGACTGCACATGTTTAGCGTATTTGTAAAGGATAGGGGTCGTGTGAAATGAATGCAAAGGGCTACGCAGCCATGCATGCAAAGGCGAATTCGTCAGGCAGGGAGTTGCTGTGCACCGGATGCGGCACAACGCTCGTATCGCAGAACGACATTGACTTCTGCCCCTTTTGCGAGAGCATAGTTTATACAAACAGTAAATCGGTGGGTGCAAGCGATCCCGGGCTTCTCAGCTCTGTATCAGCCATAAAAGCCAGCGTTGAAGCCGGAAAGCTTGATGAAGCTGAGAAAGCCTATGCCGCGCTGCTTGACAAGTCCAAGAACACCGCCTTACTTTACAATTCAGGCATCCTTTACATAAGGCATTCGAATATGGAGCTTGCCAACATCGACTATTACAGGGAAGGATTCATGGAGGAAAATGCGCAGCACAGGGCCAACTCCACTGCGCTTATGTATAGCGCAAAGCTGCTGCTCTACAAGGCTATTTCCGGAATATCCAAGGACATAGGTTCAGGTGCGATTAATGCGCTGAACGGAAGGTACCTTGCGTTCCTGTGCCATATCAAGCTCGGAGACTACAAGAGCGCAATGCATGTGATAAAGGAGATATCTGAGCTCCCCCAGGGAAAGAGCAGGGACATTGTGCTCGGCTATTCGAACCTGGTGCTGCTGTCAGCAATGGGCAATTACAAAGAGCTTGTGCCGGCAGCCGAGCAGTTTATTTCGAAGAACGGTTTTTTTGTCAATGCGCTGTACTACATGTCATACGGACTGTTCAAGACCAAAAAAGCTAAGGAAGCCAAGGCGTTGCTTTCCATAATAAAGGACGATGGGGTAAACAGCGTCGACAGCCTTTTGGAGCAGATAGGATAGCGCTACTTTGATATGTATATGAAAGTGCTGCTCTTCGGGTCGTCAAGCCTGCAGTATCCGAACCTTTCGAACTGCACTATGTCGCCCTTGCCCAGCTTCGAGGCGTAGCTTTCAACGTATCCGGTTTCCAGCTTCAGGCTATTTGGATTGAACTCTCCATCCTCGTTTATCATTTCGCCGGGCACTTCGACGCTGCATTCCATGAAGTTGCCGCTTGAAACCCACTGGACTATTTTTCCATATCCGGAATCTGGCGCAATTTTCTTTGCAGACATCTTTCTTGATTTTGCATCTATTGACAGCACTTCGAGAGTTATCAGGTCCTTCAGGCTTATGATGCTGCCTGCATGCAGGCTCTTTGCGTCATCTCCTGCTATGAAAAAATCGTTGCCGGTATGGTACTCGCGCATGGCGGAGCTGTCGTTAGGCCTTATCTTAAGTTTCACATCCATTGGAAAGTCCCCGCCCGTTACCTGCACCGCAAACGGATCGCCCACGAAGAACAGGTGCTTCGACATCTGGTCTATTATTTTCCTGTTTTCGGAAAGCAGCATGTCTATGTTGACCGTGCTGTCGGTCTTGCTCATGCCGAAGCGCAGCACGAATTCGCGTATGGCGCCTGGCTGGATGCCGCGCCTTTTCATTCCTGCAATCGTGAGCAGCCTGGGGTCGTCCCAGCTTTTTATGTAGCCCTTTGCTATGAAATCTCGCAAGGTCCTCTTCTGTGTCACTGCGCCCTTTATCCTGAGCCTGGCTTCGGAGTGTATCCTTGGTTCATTTATCTTCAGCGCTTTCAATATGAGCTTGTGCACAGGGTCCCATATCTCGTATTCCTTGCTCCTTATGACATCGGTAACGCCGTTTATGGAATCTATTATTGGAGTATTCATATGGTAAGTTGGCCAAGTAGAGTATCTGGAGCCCAGCCTGTAGTGCGGGGCGTTCTTTATACGGAACAGCGTTGGATCCCTGATTGCAGTGTTGTCAGAAGCCATGTCTCCCATCAGCCTTATCACTACTGCACCCTCTTTGTATTCCCCTGCGACCATGCCCTTGAAGATCTTGAGGCTTTCCTCAGGTTTCAGCAGCCTGTGCTCGCATGCAACCCTGTTGAACCTGTTCTCTTTTATTTTCTGCTCTTCGCAGGAGCATGCATATGCATTGCCGGATAGAATGAGCTCTTCGCCCTTTGCATACATTGTTTCTATGTAATCGCTTGCGAAGTACTCTTTTGAAAATTTTATTCCGAGCCAGTCAAGGTCGGATTTCATGGCGTCAACGTATTCCTGCTTGCATTTCTCCGGGTTCGTATCGTCCCAGTAGAGGAAGATTTTGCCGTTGTATATTTTCGCGAATTCATCGCTTAGTATGCATTGCTTTGCGTTGCCTATGTGCATGTATCCGCCGGGTTCTGGAGGATATCGTGTAACCACGCTGCCTTCCACAGCGCCCTCTATCACCATTTTCGGCTTCGCTGTCTGCTCCACCTTGGATTTCTGCTCCTCCGAGAATTCATCTGCATAGCTTTCGTAGCTGCTCTGCAGCTCAGCGGGCGACATTGCGTTGACTTCGTTTACTGCATCCTGCACGGCCTTCCTAAGCCCAGATATGTCTTTTTTGGCATCAGGGGCTACGGCTATGACTTTGCTGAAAACGCTAGAAGCATCCGCCTTGCCGTACTGATGCGCATTTTTTACCGCATATTTCCTTATTGCGGAAAGGGTGGTTTCATCCAATTCGCTGCCACCTACACATAAGATATATCAGCATTGTATATCTGATAATTCTGATTCACTATTGCGTCAACTCTCACCGGGATTATCGAATTGCTTTCGGGTATCGGGCTTATCTGCACCGGGTAACTGAGGTTCTTCGCCAAGACGTCTACTATGGGGCCGTTGCTGTACGACATCTTTATTATCTCAGGCAGCTTTACGTATGTAAGCGACTGGACCTTTGCCCCGGATATGTTTGCAATGCTTTTCTGCAGCTGGTACGGGGTGAAGTTGGTTCCTAGGAATATGCTGTAGCCTCCGGTTGTGTTTATATAATCCGTGATCTTATTGGAGCTCTCTAGTGCCTGCAGCGCATTGTATACTTCGCTGGACACTGTCGCGTTTGGCACTGTGATATTGGCAGCCGAAGAATAGCTCGTCACGGTAGCGTTGGCGCTGCCGAAGAACGGATATGGCACCAATGCAACCTGCTTTGTAGTTGTGGTCGATACGTTGGAAATATTGTTGCTTATCGCAGCGTAAGAGGTAAGAAACATTACCGCCACGACTATGGAGCCTATAAACATTAGCTTTTTCTTGGTTGAATCCTGCATTTGTTCACCCTGCTGATAAACGTAGTTGTAGCTATCTGATATTTATGCCCTTCGGCACTGCAAATCGGCAGTATTATATGATATATTTTGAAAGCTTTTTATAAGTATTTAAATAAAATTGTATTTGCTCATATTTTGCAGGTAGATATTATGCCATTCAAAGATGGAGATTTTTTAGAGATAGAGTATACGGCCAGGAACGTTGCAGACAACGCGCTTATTGCAACCACAGACGAAAGCATAGCCAAGAAAGAGGAAGCCTACAGCAAGGATATATCCTACGGGCCAGTACTTGTTGTGCTGGGCGCCAATGCAGTGGTAAAGGGCTTTGAAAGGGAGCTGAAGAATGCAGAAGTGGGCAAGGAGATAAAGTTTAAGCTTAAGCCGGAAGACGCATTTGGAAACAGGAGCGAGGATTTGGTGCGCGTCATGCCTCTTTCCGAGTTCAGGGCGCAGAATATAAACCCTTATCCGGGAATGCGCATAAACATGGACAGCGCCATAGCAACCGTCAAAAGCGTAGGATCCGGCAGGGTCGTGGTCGACGCCAACCACCCAGATGCGGGCAAGGAGATAGATTATACGGTCAAGGTCATAAAGCTATTGGAAAAGGATGAAGACAGGATATCTGCGCTTGGGAAGACCTATAGCTTAAAGCCGACCAGGATAACCAAGACTGGGGGCGTGGCAGACATATATTTTGACAGCACTGTGAAAAAGAACTCGGACTATTTCATAAACAAGGCCAGCATGGTAGCCGCAACTTTTACATATCTCAAGGATGTAGAGAAGATAAACGTCCATGAGGAATACGACAGGAAATCAGCTACCGCACCAGAAGCAATCCATGAAGAATCCGAAGAATCGGAAAACGAATCCGAATCTGGCAGCGAAGAATCCAAGGGCGAAAACGCCGAGAATCAGTAGATCTGCTGGCATCTGGCAAGGCCGCATTGCTGCAGCCCTGCGCATGCGCTTACTTTATGTTGAGCGCGTATGTGCTGCTTATTTTTATTCCGAGCTTTTTTGCCACCTCGGATTTTTCAGGATTGAACACTATTATGTATCCGCTCCACTTGTTGGTCAGTTCCGTAGAGCCGCAGAGCGGGCACTTGCTGCCGTGGCTTATTATTATTTTGCATTTCTTGCATGCTAGTCCTTCCATATTCTATTACCTTTTTTGATTTTTGGATTTGCCCCTGGCTTCCGCCCTGAGCCTTTTTGCCTCGAGCTCCGCCCAGTCGGGCTTTCCGAGACCGTCAGATCTCATTGTAAGCGCTATCTTCGAATCCTTTACCGAGCTTTTTATGCTTACGGTAGACACTTTCGCATATACCGAATCGCCTTTCTTCAGTGTTTTGCCTGACTTCTTTGAGACGAATGTCTGCGTTTTCCTGTCAAATGATAGGAAGTCGCCTGCAATCTGGGACACGTGCACCAGGCCATCCATCGGGCCCATCCTGACAAAGGCGCCGAACTCCACCATTTCGCTGACATCACCTGCCACGACCTCGCCCACCCTTGGCATGTAGGTCAGGGCATCGTATTCCACCCCATGGTGCGTCGACGGATCCCCGGGATATATGGTTCCGTCAGTTATGTCCTTTATGCCGAAGATTGCCACTATCAGGCCTATGTCCTTGTCTATTTTGCCTTCATATCTAGCCTGCAGGACGTCGGCGGCGACCTCTGTGATGTCCTTGTCGAACGATTCTGGCGGCATTTTGAATGAATCCTTTATGTGATATATAGCGTACATTCCTTCACCTCTCAACCCATCTATCGTATGCTTCCATTTTTCGAAATCTTGAAGACCTTCGAGTGTATGCCCTTAAGCCTTTTAAATAGCTCGGTATCGTTGGTAATTACCGTGCAACCCGGATTCTCCATGGCATGGTGGTATATCCAGTCGTCTACCTTTTCAACAGACTTATAAAGTTTAACATTTTTAATCCTTAGCATTTTTAATGCGGTCCTTGCGCCAATGGCCTTGGAGCCCCTGCCGTTAGAAATGCCGCGCAGTTCGTCTATCACCCCGGTAGGTATGGCGATATGCGACGGGGCGCCCAGCGCTGCGGCCGCATCGAATGCGTCCCTGCCGAACTTCACCGCAAAAAGTATTGAGCTTGTATCTATTATGATTTCGTTTTCCATGCTTGCGCCTTGCCTTTGGACCTACATGTTATTATTGATATTATATTTAAAATATGAGTAGTGGTTTGATGGCAGAGGATGATGAAGAGGCAAACGAAAGGTACATTCTTGAAAATTTCAAGGTAATTGCGGTTGTTGGGTGCTCTAGGAATGTTGGAAAGCCCAGCCATGACGTGCCAGAATACCTGCAGCAGCACGGATACAGGATAATTCCGGTGAACCCGTTTGCTGACGAAATACTCGGGGAAAAGGCCTACAAGAGCCTGCTTGACATATCAGGCCAAAAAATAGATGTGGTCGATGTTTTCAGGCCTGCGGGCGAAGCATTGCAGATAGCGCGCGATGCGGTTGCCATAAAGGCCAGGGCGCTGTGGCTCCAAGAGGGCATAATTAGCGAGGACGCGCAGAAATTCGCTGCCGAGCACGGGCTCAAGTTCGTGATGAACAGGTGCATGATGAAGGAGCACTACAGGCTCATTGACAAGGTCTAGCAGTTTCATGGTATCTTGATTTCCTTGCCGAAATAGTCTCTGAAATGCTTTTCTATTGCAAGCTTTGCCTGCGAGAGCTCGCGTTCCAGCGAAGCCTTTCTCTCTGATAGCTGGGCCTTGCTGCCAAGCGTATAGTCGTTCTTGGACTTCTCCATCTCAATGGCTCTAATCTCTCCGCCATGCGCCTCTATCTCGCCGTCTATAGAGGCCTTCTCGCTCTTGAGCGATGCTATTGACTCGAGGTTGTCGGAGATCCCGGAGCCCAGTATTAGGTTTATGTGGCTTATCTCGTCCTGCGGGTTCTTAACCATTATTTCGCCCTTTGATATCCTGTCCCGCATGTCTTCCAGCATCTTTAGGAAATCTGAATAGTCGGATTCGTTTTCCAGCATTGCATACCTGTTTGACAGGTAGTCGCTGAATTTTCTCTTTTGCGCGCTTACGTAATCGTACTTCCTGGCTGCACGCTCTATCCTTTGCAGCAGCTGGTCTATCTCGGAATATGCCCTGTTTATCTCAGATGACAAGTATGCGGATCTGTCCCGCAGACCTGAAATCTTTGAGTTTAGCGACGCCTCGTCAGCTTTTATCTTATTCATCTTTTCTGGGTCGGGCTGCACGTTTTCGCTCTTTGAAAGCATGGATGATATCTCGGCAAGCTCATCGGAGGTTGACCTCGCATGCGATATTGCATTCCTTACGTATTCGTACTGCCTGAATCTCTCCGAGCCTTTTGACAGCTCCGCTTCGAAGCTGGCAACCCCGCGCTCTATATATGAGAAGGATTTCTTAAACCCGTCCAGCTGGCTTGAATAGCCTATCACAACGCTCTTGAACGTCGAGTTTGATGACAGTATCTTAGAAATAAGCGACTGGTAGACGGTTTTTTCGTATTCGAGGCGCTCGTATCTTGTGTCGCCATAGCTTCCGTGCTCATCGCTTTTTGCAGATGCTATAAAAGATTTCAGGGCCTCCGTGTAGTGCGATTTTTGGGTCTTCGCCGAGTTCACGCTTGCAGGGCCTATGAGCTCCTCCTCGGGATCGCCCTTGTACGATTCCAGGCTTTCTATGGCCTTTTCGAACATTGCAATGCCGCTTTCTATCCTCGGCTTTATCGAATAGCACCTCCTTGCCACAGGCTCTGAAAACGATTCAAAAATCTCGGTCAGATACTGCTGCAAGTCTCCCAAATCAATGGTTTGCGGCCCCTGCGGTTTTTTAAAAAACATATTCTACGCCTGCGTGCGGCTGCGCTTAGACCGCGGTTCTGGCATTTTGGCATTTCTGCAATCAGGGCTTAATGAAGGGGTATGGAATTACTTTTTTATCCTGTTTGAATTCCTGCGGCGCGCCGCTGCCACCCTCCTGTTGAGAACCTTGAGCAGTACACGCGCGTTGTTGTGCTCCATGTCCTTTGTGGAATACAGCATTGTTATGGTATCAGTGGTAAGTGCAATGTCGACCAGCTTGGTAAGGGCCTTGCTGTCCTTGAGCTCGGCTTCGTACTTCTTCTTGAAAGACTCCCACTTTCCGGGCTGGTGCATGAACCACTTGCGCAGCTCGGTGCTGGGCGCCACGTCCTTAAGCCAGAGGTCTATGTTCTGGCTGCTGCGGCGGATTCCCCTTGGCCACAGCCTGTCCACAAGTATCCTAAGCCCATCGTGTATATCGACCTTGTCGTATACGCGCTTTATCTGTATCATCCGATTCTTTATTCTATTTGAGGCAATATTTTTAAGCTTTTGTAAAAGCCGCCGAGGATTGCGCATGCCTGCAGCTAAGGTAAGCATTTTGAGCCTGCCCGTAGGAAGTGGGCAGGCCCGTACTTTACTGTGGGGGTGAAACAATTAGTATTTTGGCCGCCTTGCCAGAAGCGTCATATTTGTAATAAACCTTGTGACCAAGCTGGTATCTTTCTATGGCTCCCAGCTTGAATAGCCTGTTCAGGCGCGAGGATGCCGCGTTTCTTCCTTTGTATTTCATCTGTTTCATCACGTCCTCAGCGCAGGCCATTCCGTTCTGCGACATCTGTATTATCTGTATTATCTTTACGTCTACCGAAGACAGTGGGAGTTCACGGCTCGGCTGGTCCGCCTTTGGCTGCGCAGGTGCAGCTTCCTCCTCAGCGTATTCACCTTCGAGCGTTTCCTCGAGCTTTGCTATCCTTTCGAATATACCGTTGATGAGCATCGATGTCTTCTTGTTCTCCTCTATCATGTACTTCAGGAGCGTGAACATCTGCGAGCTTGTTTCGTTTGCCTCATTCTTTCCCTTTTCTGAAAGCATCCCTTTGAGGCTCGAGTTCGAATTGGTTATTGTCTTTAGCTGTTTCTTTATGATCTCAAGCTCTTTTTCTATTTCCTTTTTTGATTGCATCTTTTATCACACTGGTGTTATGAGCCTTGCATGAAACGTTTGTGTTGCAAGCACATAACAGTCATGATTGAATCACGATTATTGTGTGATAAATACATATTTAAACCTTTTTGTAATGCGGCAAAAAATAGCCCATTAACGGAACTTTTTATATTCCGCTACTCATTTATTTACTTTGGTAAATTTCTTTTGGCTTTTTCCGACTGAATTTTCGTTCATCCTGCGAATAGATTCCTGGAGATCCTTCTTCAGCTTGTCCGCTATGAAGTTCTTCGAAAAGTAATCGGCCTTGAGCGCTATTGCTATTTTGGCGGCATACGCGCGGGCCATTTTGCCGCGGATTTGCTTCTTTGCCGAGGATATGCTTGGAAGCTTGAACAGTATGCCGTATTTTGGCGGCTTGCTCCCGAACTTTATGTGCTTGAAGAGTGCTTTCTCAGCGCCAAGCAGCTGGATGGTGCTGGACGGCATCAGGGCCAGCCTTTCCAGCGAGCCCGCCTTGCTCAGCATTTCGGCAGCGATCTTATCATCGGTTAGATATGTCAGGTTCGGCATAAGGCGGTTCGATGCGATTTGTATGTATGCGTCGAGCGCAGCGATTGACTTCTCGGTCTCCATGCACAGCCTGGCGAAATTCACCACAGGTTCCTTCTCGTCACCGGAGAGCTCCCTGCCCATGGTGGAGGAAGCCTTCAGGTATATGCTCTCTGCCTTGTCCTTCTCCTTTATCAGAGCGCCTATGCGCTCCTGGTTTATGTTCTGCCTGTCGCTTAGCAGCAGCACCAGCTCTGAAAGTGTCTTTGGAGTGCCGATGCGTATTTCTGGGAAGTATATGCCAAACCACTCGCCGAGCCGCTCGTACATGAGATTGTATGATCTTGTGGTCTCTATGTACGCATTTATCGCTTGCATTAGGGCGTACTCTTCGCTTGAATATGCCTTCTTTATCTCCTCCTTTGTGGCCTTTATGAGCCTGTCCCTAAGTTCAGCATTCCTTTTGTTTTTCAAGATAACACCGTAAATGCGGATGCACTGGTCCGCTTTCATACATTCAGCGGTACTATTAAAGTATTTATTATTAAAATTGTATCTATGGATGGCATGAAAAAGCAGGATCTTGACGCATTGGTAAACCTGTGCTCGAGAAGGGGCATAGTTATGCCTGCTTTCGGGATATACGGCGAGCTCTCCGGCTTTTACGATTACGGACCGATAGGCGTCAGGATAAAGCACAACATCGAATCCGCCTGGAGGAAGAGGTTCATAGAGAGAATGGGAAATCTGGAGATAGAGAGTACGATAGTGGGTCATGAAAAGGTATACGATGCAAGCGGCCATTTGAAAACATTTACCGACCCGATAACTACCTGCGCCACCTGCAAGGCGGTATACAGGACCGACAAGCTGCTTGAGGCGTATTTTTCAAAGAGCGGTAAGAAGGAGGAGGCGGACAAGGTAAAAAGCTACAGCGCTGAAAAGCTTTCTGAGGAGCTTGAAAGATTGGGCCTGAAATGCGAAAAATGCGGGAGCACATTAAAAGGCGTAACTACATTCAATCTGATGTTGAGCTCGAAGATAGGCCCTCTCGGGCTTATTACAGGGTACCTCAGACCTGAAACTGCGCAGGGAATATTTGTGAATTTCAAATACCTGTACAGGGTTTATGGCATGAAGCTTCCTGGAGGGATAGGGCAGGCGGGAAAGGTCTTCAGGAACGAGATATCGCCCAGGCAGATACTGATAAGGCTCAGGGAGTTCTCGCAGATGGAGCTTGAGCTGTTTTTTGATCCAGAAAGGGACTTCGACTCGGTGAACGGCATCGCAGTCGACTGGTCCTCTCTTGAAACCAGAATCAACTTTATATCCGAAAAAGACCAGAAAGGCGGAGAGGCAAAGGCGTCTAAAGGAATAAGCATAGCCGAATGCGTGAGCGAGGGCTACATACCGAACAGGCTTATGGGATATGCTATTGCAGAGGAGGTCGCATTCCTGAAGGAGCTGGGCTTCAAGGAGGACGAATTCAGGTTCAGGCAGCTGCTTAAGGACGAGCTGCCGCACTATTCGAAGGGCAATGTGGATTTGGAGGTTTCAATAGGAAATTCCTGGGAGGAGGCTGCAGGGAACGCCTACCGCACGGATTTCGACTTAAAGAGCCATCAGAGCATGTCAAACCAAGACATGAGTGTTGTTGATATGGATAAAAAGGTGCTGCCGCACGTCGTCGAGGTGAGCCTCGGTCTTGACAGGATTTTCTGGGGGCTTCTGCACAATTCGCTGTACAGGGACGGAAAAAGGGACTGGGACATATTGCTGCTTGCTGAGGATATAGCGCCGTATAAATACGCGCTTTTCCCGCTGCAGAAGGATGATAAGATTATTGCAAAGTCGGTTGAAATAGGCAACCTATTAAAATCTAGGGGAATATATCCTTATTACAGCGTTTCGGGAAGCATTGGAAAAAGGTACGCCAAGGCCGATGAGGTAGGAATCCCAATGGCGATAACCATCGACTACGAAACTCTTGAGAACGGGACTGTTACGATAAGGAAGGCGCTTGACGGAAGCCAGACGCGGGTAAAGTTTGAAGATATAAGATAAATGATAGGATGCACATAAACTACGACTCGATAGGCTACAGGGAGATAGGGGTAAAGCACTTCGACCTTGGATTTACCATACGAAGCGCACAGCCGCTTACCTTCTATGCAGACTATGACAGCATAAGCAAGACGCTTGTGTACCCGTCCGAGGGGAAGATAATAAACCTGCGGGAAATTGAGGCTGGCAAGAGCCGCAGGATCGGCATCGCGAGCAAATCTATAGACTATGCAGTCTACGACGTCAAAAGAAGATTCAGGCTCGGCGACAGGCTGACCAGCATATATGGCGCGATATCTACTGACGCGACCATGGAAGGGCTGATACGAAACTTTAGGGGCATGCGCATAACCTTGAACGACCCATGGGAGACGACAATGTGCTATATACTTTCGCAGTACAACAACGTACCCAGGATACGTGGCATAACAAAGCGCATGATAGCCAGGTTCGGCAGCGATATTTTTGGCGACCACGACAACGTTGTGGGAAAGGCTTTCCCGAAAAGCCACGAAATCGCAGCTGCAAGCGAAAAGAGCATAATTGAATGCGGGGCAGGATTCAGGGCAAAGTACATTGTCGAGGCAGCAGATTACTGCACAAATAACATAGACATGGCCATGCTCGGAAAACTGGACTATCCGGAGCTCAAGGAGGAGCTCCTCCAGATAAAGGGTGTAGGCGACAAGGTTGCTGACTGCATAGCCCTGTTTGGATACGGAAAACTTGAGGCGTTCCCGGTAGACGTTTGGATAAAGAGGACCGTTGAAAGGCTTTATTTCAAGGGCAGGAAAAAGAGCATTAAGGAAATACACAGGTTCGCAGAAGACAAGTGGGGCAGGTATGCGGGCGTGGCCCAGCA
>JAMCZL010000036.1 GCA_023485745.1 Candidatus Martarchaeota archaeon
GCTTTCGTGAGCAGGCAGCTTAGGGAGAACGACTACCACATAATCGGATTCCTGCTCACAAAGGACTACATTCTAATAAAGGCGTTCAAGTCAAAGGATTACTACTATTTGGTAATACCCAGGATACTGGGCCAGACGTCGCTGGACAGCCTGGACAAGATAATGAGGTTCAATACCATAAATATGAACCGCCTCCCGTACAATTTCATGAGCATGTGAGCTTTATTGGGATTATGCGCAAGTTTTAGGCTGGCGCCCTGTCCTTGATCCCGTAAATCTTCAGGTGCTTCATGCCCATGCCCTTCGCCCTTTCAACAAATTTCGCGTTTTTGGCCTCCTGCTTCTGGTTTAGCGACACAACCCTGATATCCGATATGCCAAGTATATCCTTCGCTATCTTTATGTCTGGCATGGTCTCGGACAGTACAGGCGCATCTATGACATACGTTTCAAAAGTTTCAAGTCCGGCCTTTCTAATGGCCTTCTCGAATCCCATCTTGTAAATGCCGCTTCCCACCAGCAATGCGTGATGTGCACCATTTGTGCTCTTCGGAACCCCTATGCTGCCTACAGATATGGGCGACACCTCAATCTTGGCATCCAGCCCAAGCGCTTTTGAGAGGTCTACTGCCCTGCTCCTCTGCACCTTTTGGTTCGCTATATCCAAGTTCTCGCCAGCATGTTTTTCAAATGGCTCCACCAGCTTGCTGCCTAAGTCCCTATCATATGTATATCTTCCATCAAGGCATCCAGACACGAACTTCATCGCACCGCAATCGTCGTGGGTAGCTATTACTATCTGGTCTATGCCTGCCATCTCTTCTATCTCTCTCATAGATTCTTCGAGCCCGCCTACGTTGGCCCCGGCATTGCGCAGCACAATAACTTCAGAGCCGTCTTTCGCCATATCCTTTGCCATTCTGTCCAACTCCTGGTTGAGCCTTCTTTCCATGCAAGATATCAAAACCTTTGCCATGCCATAACCTCGGTATTAATCATTCGCAACATAATTATAAAACATCACCAAAGGGATAAATTCCTCCTTCATGAAAAGCCATCCCGTACAACGCTACCGCATTTAAGGCACTTGTACATGCTGAGCGGCGCCTCGTCCCCGACTATTATGCCGTAGAAGAGAAGCTGGGCCTTTCCAAAGCCGCACTTTCGGCATTCGTGGTCCACCCAGTTTGGGAAGAGCTGCTTGTAGCCGCAGGCTGCGCAATGGTAGTAAACCTCCCCGTTTTCTTCTATTATACTGAGCACCATCCTGCATTTTGGGCACTCTGGCATCGGATCCTGCATATGGATAGTAATTGCATTACAAGATATTTATAAATTAACAGCCTGGACATGCCCCTGCACTTCCCACGGCCATGCCCGCATAGCAAACCGCGGCTGATGGAAGCATCACATAATCCTATGCAAAGGTTTAAAGTAATAAATAGAAAATAAAAATTGCGGACACGAGGTGTTGGTGCGACCAATGATTTGGATCTTACATTTAGGATGTATGTTACCCTAATACTGTCGTTTGCCATAGGCTTCGGAATAATCTACGCAGTAATGTTCTACCTTGGCGCAGATACATACATTATACTGCTTGTGGCGTTTGCCTACTTCATCATACAGTGGTACGCGTCTCCGAAGATACTTGCGGCGGCATCGAAGCTGCACTATGTAACCGGCAGCGAGTACCCGCAAATACAGCAGTTTGTCAAGAGTGCGGCTGATTCTGCAAAGGTTCCAGTGCCAAGAATAGCAATAGCCCCTGCAAAGGAACCCAACGCGTTCGTTTTCGGCAGGACGAGGCGCAGCGCAACGCTTGTAATACACGAAGGCCTTCTCGCAAGGCTCAACGCTGACGAACTCAAGGCCGTGATAGAACATGAGATTGGCCACCTGAAGCACAATGACGTAATAGTGATGACCATGGTGGCCTTCATACCTATGCTGGCATTCATAATAGCGGAGAACATACTCTGGGCCGGAATGTTCAACGACTCCAAAAACAGCAGCTCCTACATAATGCTCCTTGGCGTAGTCGCATTCATAGTGTACTTTGTAGCAGAGCTGCTCATGCTGTCACTTTCCAGAGCCAGGGAGAGCTATGCAGACAGTTATTCGGCAAGTGCTACAAAAAAGCCTGGCGACCTGGCTTCTGCGCTGCTGAAGATAACTGCCAGCGGCGCCGTCACGCCAACGCCATCGCATAACTCCACCGTTGCTAGATCGCTCTACATAGTAGATTTTTTCAATGTGGAAAAAGACATAAAGGATCTGAAGGTCCATATCAACGAAATAAAGGAGCTGGTGCCAGGCATAGACATAAACAGGCTGGTAAGCGAAGCCAGGAAGAACAGGGGAGGCCCGCTGAACGCCCTTAACTCAATGTTTGCAACCCATCCCCCGACATACAAGAGGATAATTGACCTCGCACGGATAAAGAAGGACCTGTAACATCACTGCACTGCTAATCTTACTGTGTTTTGAAGTCTATAACTACCTCGATCTCGCTGCTTGAATAGTTCCTTACCCTCCTTGCGGAAACCAGGCTTATCCTACGTCCATGATCGGCAGCAATTTTCTCTATTTCGCCAAATAGCCTATCGGCTCCGCCTTCTGCTTCGCAAAATGCGTACAGGTGAAAGTTCGCCTTCCGCTTGGCAATGCGCAGTGCGGGCATGACGAACTCGAGTCCAGCCTTCGGCATTGGCATAACAACTCTGTCAGCCCACGCCACATTCTTTTCAGCGAACTCCGCAAAATCCCCGAGCACCGGAACTACGTTGCCAACCTTGTTTATCCCTATATTTTCCAGCATGTACTTGTAGGCATGCCTGTTGAGCTCTATAGCCATAATCCTGGACGTGGGGTGCGCTTTTGCGATCTCAATTGCAAATGGCCCCACACCAGCAAACGGAACGGCAATGTTTTCGAGTTCGCCTGCGGCTTTGGCGATCCTCCTCCTTTCAAATGAGAGCTTGGACGAGAAGAAAACTTTCCTTACATCAAATCTGAACGTGCAGCCATTCTCCCGGTAGTTTGCAATGTAGGTCCTTTTTCCTGCGACAAATGCAAATTTTCTGGTTCTGAAGCGCCCGCTCACGGGGCCGGCCTTTGCGAGCACCGTCCCTATTGTTCTGCTGCTCTCGATTATCGCCTTGCCGATCTTTTTGCCCTCCGTGCCTTTGTACAGCTTCTCCGGTATCTCAACTATGGCAATGTTTCCCAGTGCCTCGTACCCTCCTGCTATCTCGTCGATGTCCTTCTTTGGCAAGACGGAAGAAAGCCTCTCTGCGTAGCTCTGCTGCACCTTCCTTTCAACCGCATCGGCCCTGCGTGTTACCTCAAAATCGAAATCCCTACCAAGCTTTTTAATATTTTGCCTATCAATATTGTTAACTGGAATGTAGACATAGCCATCATCATGCAGTATTCTGACGCCTTTAGAAAGCGCCCCAGCGTCTAAAAGCGCCACCCTGAGCTTTTCTGCATCGAGCTTGCGCACCTTTATATATTCCTGCATTCTGGATCACGTAAAATGGGAAAGTATTAATAAATAAAATAACCAAATAAACAAGCTTAACCCGGATAATTCCGGTCTTTCATGTTTGCTATTAAATCAGAAAAAAGGGATATTTATGTATTTCGTGGTAAAAGTAACCTCCGGGCAGGAGAACATAGCAGCCAACATACTGCAGAGCAAGCTTTCGAAGGGAGAAGCGCCAATATACTCCATAATAGTAATAGAGGGCCTGCGCGGCTATATAATAGTAGAAGCCCAGGACGAACTGGCATGCAGGAACTTCATAACAAAGGAAAGGAGCATAAAAGGCATAATACCGAAGCCCATGGATCCTGCAGACGTAGAAAAGCTGATAGCAACCAAGTCCACAGCCCAGGACATAAGCAGGAACGACATAGTGGAATTCACTTCAGGGCCGTTCAAAGGCTATAAGGCCAAGGTGCTGAAAGTCGATGAGCTGAAAAGTGACATAACCGTTGAGCTGATGGACGTGGTCGTTCCAATACCGATAACCACAAAAATGAATACGGCGAAGATAATACAGAGGGCAAACGCCGAGGAAAGCTGAAAATTAATACTAAGTGATTAGCATGGCAAACATTACAATATCCGGCCTCATAGAAGGCGGCAAAGCAACCGCAGGGCCACCTTTCGGGCCGGCCCTAGGTCCTCTCGGAGTGAACATCGGCGCCATAATAGCTGAGATAAACAAAAACAC
>JAMCZL010000017.1 GCA_023485745.1 Candidatus Martarchaeota archaeon
TGGGCCCGCGGAGATTTGAACTCCGGACCTCCCGATTTCGGACAATAAGGTTATCAGTCGGGCGCTCCAACCATGCTAAGCTACGGGCCCTAGGAGTATATAGATTTAATAGAGAAAATATAAAAACAGTGTTTATTTGCCTGGCTTGAGAAATTTGGATTCTTCTGGCAGCTTTACCTCAATTATTGGGCCGTTTGGTTCGCTTTCGCGGAATACCTGCGTCTCGTACTTGTACAGCCTGACCTTCGGCTGCATCCAATATTCCTCTGGTATGCCTGCCTTCAGGCACGTCTGCTCCAGCAGCTGCTTCGCGTTCCAGCCTTCCTGCACAGCCACTATAGGAAGCAGCAGGCCGCTGTACATTCCGTACTCTACCATTGTTCCGTCCCTGCCTACGACAATGCTTTTGAGCCTCTGGCGCGCTGTGCCCTTGACCTCCACAGGATCCGAGAGCACGCTTACCTCTACGGTTATCTCATCAAGCTCCCTGTGAGAAAGCGGCACGAACCTGGGATCGTCGAAGGCGGCCGCTATGGCAGCTTCTATCAGTGCGCGCCTTGTTGGCATGCTCGGGTAAGGGAATCCGACGCACCCGCGCAGTGCATCTGTCGGATAGTAGTTCACGGTTACGAATACGCCGTGCTTATCATTGAAGCCGCTTAGGCTGTCTTCTATCAGCTCCTTTTTAAAAAACGGATTTTTGAGGTACAGCTCTATTGCATTGTGGGCTGCCCTCACAAGCTCCTTGCCCTGATTGAGACCGTATATGCGCATCTAATCCCGTAAAAATTATACAGCTTTATATTATTTGATAAGTTATAAATTTATTTAACATTTTATGATGTAAGCCGGTGATACCATTGAAAAGGGAATTTGTGATTTTTACAGACGGAGCAGCCAGGGGCAATCCCGGACCGAGCGCATCCGGATACATGATATTTGAAAACGGCAAGAAGGTTGCAGAGGAATTCGTATTCAACGAATCCAGGACAAACAACTATGCCGAATACAAAGCCATAATAATGGCTCTGGAAAGATGCAAGACGATGCTGAAGAAAGTTGATGAGTGCGCGGCAAAGCTTTTTTCTGACAGCGAACTCGTAGTGAAGCAGCTAAACGGCGAGTACAAACTGAAGTCTCCGGACCTAAGGCCGCTGAACCGCAAGGTGGTAGAGCTCGCAGCCGGGCTGGGAAAGGTTGAATTTGAAAATGTCAGGAGGGAAAACAGGCACATAAGCGAGGTCGACAAGAACCTGAACATCCTGCTGGACAGCAGGTAACTCACAAAGTTTATAAAGTTATAAATATCTTTAATAATGCATTAATGCTATTAGTATTCATTGCTATAACGAATGGTCCACATGGCGGTTGAAGAAGAGCAAAGCAGCGAAAACAAGCAGCCTGGCAAGCAGGTAGACCCAGAGGTGAAGGAGCATTGGAGGAAGGGCAATTCGCTATTTGAGGACAGCAAGTTTGACGACGCGATAAAAGAATACATTACAGCAATTGAGATGGACCCGAGTTATGCAGATGCTTATTTTAACAAGGCGCTTACAGAAAGGATAATGCACAAGTATGATGAAGCTAAAAGGGACCTTGAGAAGGTCATAGAGCTGCAGCCAAAAAGCCCCGACGCGCCACTACTCTACGGAGACATTGAGGAGTCGTGCAACGACTATCTCGGAGCCAGGCACTGGTATGAGAGATCTCTTTCCATAGACCCTACATATGCACAGGCAAAGGAGAGGCTTGAGCACCTCGAAGCGCTCATGCATCCTGAAAGCAAGGCCCAGGGCGAACCACAGGCGAGCAGAGGCGTGCAGTTCCAGGAGGAGCAGAAGGAGGTCATAGAGGAAGGGCAGATAAAGAAAGTTGCATTCTACAAGTCAAATATAAAGTTCGACAGCGTTATAGGGCTTGACAAGATAAAGAAGTACCTTCACGACAATGTGATACTGGCGATGCAGCACCCGGAGCTGTTCAAGAAATACGGCAAGAAGCTCGGCCTTGGCCTGCTGCTCTATGGGCCGCCGGGAGTGGGAAAGACCCACGTGGTCAACGCCATAGCAGGAGAAAGCGGCGCGAATGTCATAATAGCCAGGGTAAACCAGATAGTCGACATGTATACGGGCAACACGGAAAAGAACCTTCATGCCATATTCCAGCAGGCCAGGGAGCACACCCCGTGCATAATATTCTTTGACGAGCTTGACGCCCTCGGGGTCAAGCGAGGCGGAGGCCAGGAGGGAGGCGAAAGCTCAGCCCTCAGGCTCGCGGTAAACCAATTCCTAGTGGAGATGAACGGCGTAGAGGCGAATCCTGAAGGTCTGTTCGTCATAGGCGCAACTAACCAACCATGGGACATAGACCCTGCACTTAAGAGGAGCGGCAGGTTCGGGGACAGCGTATACCTTCCGCCGCCGAAGCACAAGGACAGAAAGAAGCTGTTTGAGTTTTACACCAGGGACAAGCCGAGATCGCGGCTGAGCTTTGGAAGGCTTTCCAGGGCAACCATCGGATATTCCCCTGCTGACATTTGGAGAATCTCGGACAAGGCCGCCATGAGGCCGCTTCTGCACGAGTACGAAAAGAAGAAGGAGGCAAAGCTCACCATGAAGGACATGATGGCTGTGCTAAAGGACAAGGACACCAACGGCAGCTCACTTGACGAATGGTATTCGATGGTAAAGAAGGACGTTATAAGCAAGACAGAGACGCAGATGGTTGACGGAAAGAAGCAGGAGATCGTAAAGGAGGGCAAGCTTGATGCCCAGGAAAAGATCCTTTACAAAGCCATGGTAAAGGACATAAAGAAAAACACCAGCCCCACCAAGATAAGGATAAAGAGGTTCATGAGATGGTGGGCGCTGCACATATGGTAGTGCTTTTAGTTCATAGGCAGAGTAAATATTGGTGAAACCTATGGAAAGTGAGAATGTCTTGGGGTATGTGGACAACCTTACTGCATTTGGCATAATAGCGCCGGCGCGGAAGAGCCTTGTAATAACAAACAAAAGGGTGCTAATTTTGGATGCGAGCAGCATGTCATCGACAGCTGCTTCTGCGGGTTTTGCATATGTATTTGGTATTTTCGGCAGGGGAATGGCAAACCGAGCTTCGAAGGACGAGGTTCGCGAAACTACTGAGAAGTTGGCGCAGGCCAACCTGGAAGACCTGCTCAAGTCGAATTCCGAAAATGTGGCTTTAGACATTACAAGCATAGAACGTGTGGAGATAAGCAGAAAAAATATCCTGATAAAGACCGCGCAGAAAACCTTTAAGTATGGACTGTCCAATCCGGACATCTGGAATAGGAATAGCACAGTTTACGACACATATGTTCAAGTTTTGCAGGCCGCGTTGGGGGCCAAGGTAGTGTCGAAGTGAGTATATGGGAGTGCCGCACCTTTCCAGCACCTCAAAGTCAAGCCCCGTATGGATACTCATATCCGCTGTGCCGCCGCTGATAGGAACCATTGCAGCGATGCTTTATGTGCTTTCTTCAGACAACAAAAACAAGGCTTATTCGCTGCTGTTTCTAATTCCAATTATAGGGCCCATAATAGCATACGTCTTGATGGAACAGAAGGACAGGTACATATCTAGCATGGCGGGCTGGGTATTTTTAGGGCAGATATTGGGTTATATAATCCTGGATGCGCTCATTGTGCTTCACTAAAAGTTATAGCCCGGCCGTAAACGGCGGAGCTTTCTCGCTTCTGGGCGGAGCCGTACTTGAAGCGCATCGCCTGAAGCACAACGTGTGCCACTGACACATCTTCGACAAGAAAGCCTTAAATAACGGGATTTTTACTGGCTTGTTCGACCTCCCACTCAGACGTTGTTGGTTTTGTCCGCGCCAAAATCATACTTTGCAATTGGCTTGCACAGGGTATGACACCTAACCTTTCAACGATCTGAGTTTCTTGACGAATTCCCTAAAAACAAGGCGTCTCTTCTCTGGACTTAATTGAAAGACCGTTTTTATTATTGCGCCCTCTGTGATTGTGAATATATAATTCAACTTTATCACACTGTCTTGGGCCGCCCCTTCATTTGTGGATATGCGTATCCCTTTCATTTGGAGGTTTGTAGTTATCCCTGCTATGATTATGTTGCCTAGCTCCTCAAATAACACCAATGCGGGTCTGACCTTTGAGCCTTCGTTATCTGCAAATTGTACCCTAGTTATTACTACATCCCCGGCTTTAGGCATGCTCCCACGCCGAGTAATCGCCCTTT
>JAMCZL010000011.1 GCA_023485745.1 Candidatus Martarchaeota archaeon
GATGCACAGGCACCTCGGAGAGGCTTGCGGTATGCGCTACTCCGGAATCATACCATACGTCGAATATGTCAGGTACGCGGTGCATTGTGCCATAGCATTTTTTGCATTTGAGCGTTATCCTGTCGATGTGCGGTTTATGCAGGTCCTGTGGCACTGACTGCAGGCCCGCAACCCTTTTGAGCTCCTCCACCGAGCCTATTACCTCGATGTTGCCGCATTTGTGGCATTCCCATATCGGTATTGGAGTCCCCCAGTACCTTTGCCTTGATATGCACCAGTCAGGAGAGTTCTCCAGCGTTTCCTCCTGCCACTTCTGCGCAGCCTGCGGATGCCATTTCACTTTCCTGTTTTCACGCACCGTCCTTGCCTTTATTTTCTTTATGTTTATGAACCACTGATCAGTGGCCCTGAATATCAGCTTTGAATTGCATCTCCAGCAATGGGGATAGCTGTGGGTTATGCTGCCAAGGAAGAGCAATGCACCTGCTTCCTTCAGGGCGCTTATTACGGCTTTGTTCGCCTCTTCCGGCACAGCCATGCCTGCGAAGGCGCCCGCATCCTCGGTATAGCGCGCGTGCTGGTCAACGGGAGAAAATATCGGTAGTTTGTATTCTACGCCAAGGCGGTAGTCTTCCGGACCGTGACCTGGGGCTATGTGCACAAGGCCGGTGCCTTCGCCCAGTGAGACAAGGGATTTGCTAAGCAGCACCTTGTGGTATTTCCTGAATTCCTTCTGCATCTTTATCTTCTGTTCCAGCGGATTCTTATAGTGCAGGCCGAGCAGCTCAGCCCCGTACACTTCCTTTTCTACCACCATGCTCTTGCCGATGGATTCTATAAACATGTCAAGCCTGTCCTTTGCTACTATATAGTGCTCGGTGCCGGAACTCGCGAACACGTATATCGCGTCCGGATTGGCTGCGACCGCAATGTTGGACGGGATGGTCCACGGGGTAGTGGTCCATATGACAAGGTAGGTGTTGTCACCGATTTCTATGCCGCCCTCCGGCCTGTCGATTACTTCGAACTTTACGAATATCGATGGGTCTGTGGCGTCGGCATATTCTATTTCTGGGCCCTGAGATGAAAGCACGGTCTCGCAGTGGGGACAGTACGCCAGCGAAGCCTTGCCCCTGTAGAGCAGGCCCTTTTTGTGCATTGCGGCTATTGCCCTCCATGCTTTGTCTATGTATTCGTTTTTGTAAGGCAGGTAAACGTTCTTGAAGTCAAGTGAAGAACCGAATCTTTTGTATGTTTTTATAGCAGATGCCATCTGCAGGTCTGCGTATTCCTTGCATTCGGCTATGAACTTTGCTATGCCTATGCCCTTCTCTATATCGTCCTTAGACTTTAGCTTTAGGTTGCTCTCGACCTTGTGCTCTATGGGCAGGCCGTGCACGTCAAAACCGGCTCTGTCGTGCACAAAGAAGCCCTTGTACCTCTTGTATCTTAATACAGAATCCTTTACTGTCTCAACCCATATGTGGTAGCTGCCGAGACTGCCGGTCACATATGGAGGGCCATCTAGAAAGTAATACTTTTTGCCGGCCTTGTTCGCCTCCTTTATCGTCTCGTAAACTCTCGAACTTTCCCAGAACTTAAGAATTTCTTCTTCCCTGGAATTTATATCCAACATTATTACACCATAAACCCGGCTTGCGGCCTGGGGCATTACACTGTGTAGTTAATATTTGAACAATCAGTATAAAATACTTTTATTTAGCAGCGGTATTTATGGCTGGGTTTTGGACATTATACACTAGACGGAATTGCACAAAAGCAATTTATATGCTATTGGAATAACTTTATTTGGATGAGAACGTTATTTGTCCCGGTACCTTCAAGAAACTTTGAGGATGTCGTCCAGTACAGGAAGACCTTTGAAGACAAGGTAACAGACTCCAGGGAGATGGTAAGATACACGCTCCAAGTCTATAAGAGGTGCGCTTCAGAAATGGCGCTCATAGGCAGGGACATAAAAGCGCTGCTTGACAAAGCCGAAAATTTTCTCGAGGAAATGGACAACGTCAGGGCAACCGCCGAGAACGTTAGAAAGGATGAACTTATCAGCAACATGGAAAAATGCAACGACATGGTTTACTATGAGAACGTCGCAGTAAGGAAAAGGAAGAGGGAGAGAAGGGAGCTCGTATCGGAACTCAATGACGCAATAAACTATTTTATAGAATATCTTGGCATTGAAGCCGAAGGAATGGAGGAAAAGGATCTCAGGAAATATTATTCTGCAGTAGTTTCCAACATACTAGCGCAGAGACAGCACGCAGGCGCTGGCACAGCAAGGTTTCTGGACACCCTGGCAGACGAAGTAGTTGTAAGCGTGGCTGCGGGAGATTTAAGGAGCGCGCTGCGCAAGGAGATAGCTGCACTCCAATACCTTAGGGCATAATTCGCAGATTGACGAACAGACTATAAGTAAATAAATAACTGGGCGGAGCAATCCATCCTTATGGCTGAGGAGATAGTAGGCATAATGACACGCATATCTGGGGGCTATCTTTTCCTGAAAAGGAACCTTGACGATTTTGAAGGGGGAAAGTTCAACTGCCCGGCGGGACACATCGAAAAAGGCGAGACTGCAGTTGAGGCGGCATGCAGGGAGCTTAAAGAAGAGACTGGCATAGTGGCCGCGCCATCCGAACTTACACACGTCGATATATTTTTAGATGAAATTAAGGGCATCGAGTTTAGGGTCCATCTTTTTGCATATGCCAATGATGAATTGGACCTTTCGAAAATCAAGCTGCTCCCGGAGGAGCACTGCGACAAAATAGTAATTGGAACTGACGCGTTGGAGAATAACATGGCGTTGGTCAGGACTGACAGTCCGGCACTAGTTTTTACTAAAATAGATTACAGGGTAATGATAACATATCTGAAACGCATAGAAGGATTGCTTAGTGAATCATCAAAAGACAGGATGATTGACGCACGCAAAACCACCGCAGCTTCTAGAAGCGCCGTGTGAGCTTTTGTTGTGATAAAATGCGCAAGGTTACTTATGTCCTAAAGGTTGGTGGCGCGGCCTTGACAGACAAAAAGACAGGCAGGTCTTTTGTAAGCAAGGTATCCGAATGCGTAGCGGCCGACATAAGGAAAGGCACTCGCATAATAATAGTGCATGGGGCCGGATACGGCGCGCACAGGTTCGTGCGCAGCAAGGGCATGCGCGGCGTGGCGGACAACCAAGCTGACTGGGCAAGGCTTAGGCGGAACGTTTCCAGGATAACCGCAACCCTGATTGACAGCCTCATAGACCACGGGCATGCAGCCATAGAGCTTTCGGTTCTATCAATGGTGCGCACCGGTGCGGGCAGGATAACCGGGTTTAACTTGTATCCGGTAAAAGCGTATCTTGATATGGGGTTTGTGCCTATTATGCACAGCGATGCACCCCCAGACAGCAAGTATGGTGTTTCAGTGCTTTCGGGCGATGACATTGCAGTCTACCTTGCAAACAGGCTCAGAGCCAAGGCGCTCATATTTGGGATAGACATAGACGGCATAAGAAGCGCTGACGGCAGCATTTTGAAGTCCGTAAAAAAGCAGAACGTTGGCAAGCTTTATACTTGGGATGTGAATGACGTGACTGGAGGCATGAAAAAGAAGCTTGCGGAGATAGGAAAGCTCAATCCGGGCACTTCGGCGTATATAATAAGCCTGAGGAAGAGGGGCAGCCTTTCCAAGGTACTTTATGGTAGGGGCGCAGGCACAAAGGTGCACTAGGGACCCAGCTTAAGCTGAGCGCAGCCCAGGCTGCATATTTAGAATAAAATCAGAATAAGAGCAAGTATAAAACAAACAAACAAAAAAATAGCTTGTCTATTTGACTCAGTAGTCGCTGTCTTCGCTATCTTCGTCGGACTCGTCTTCTTCTTCGTCCTCTTCTTCTTCCTCTTCTTCTTCGTCCTCTTCGCTTTCGTTTTTAGGCATTCGGATCACCTTAAACAGCTAGGATATAGATTATAGATAATATATAAAAACCTATCGCAATTAATATTACTTCTGTCAGAGTTTTGGCAATTACCATAGGTTATAAAAATCTTTCCGGATAAAATATTACGGCTCAGAGCATCGATTCGTTTTTGGGTATGCTTTAAATATATTTATTATGATTAAGCTTAGTGTTTGAAAT
>JAMCZL010000006.1 GCA_023485745.1 Candidatus Martarchaeota archaeon
CGGTGATAAGAATATCAAAAGTGTACAAATCAAACAATTTCCTAATTGTACGAATACCTTACGAAGTAGTTGAAGGGCTGAACATAAAGCCAGGAGACGAAGTTGACTTCTTCAGCTACAAAAACAAGTACTACATATTTGCCAAAAAAAGCGACATAACAAAAATACTTACCGGAGATGAAACAGGGCCGATTCCAACTACTGCAAAACCGCAGTCAAGGCCCTCGCAGCCGGTGCCTAGCGCAGAAGAGCTTTCAGCCCTAAAAAAGCTAGATACTATAAGGTACAACGAGCGCACAAGGGAAAAGGCCGAGAGCGTAATGACGCAGAGCGAGAAGCAGGCTCTGCAGTCCTCTATAAAAAAGGGCTATGTGGTTCCATTCAAAGATCCCAAGACCGGCACAATAAAATACAGCATAACAAAAGGAATATATGACGAGTTCCTTATGCGGAAAAGACCTGCCCAGCAAACTGCCCAGCGGCCCAGCACTATCCCGCCCACGCCTGCAGCTCCGCAGGGCGGCGTGCAGAGCGCTCCAAACGCAGGAAGCCAAAACCCGTACATAACAAATCTACACAAGTACGGTTACGTGGTTATACCCACCGAGGCAGAGGCCTCAGAAGTGTCGCTCATGATAGAGGATGAGATACGTCACGGCATAGTTATGGGCACAAGGGCTTTCAACAAAAAGTTTTACATAGCTACAAAGGCCTTCATAATAAAGAACACAACAAAAATTCTCAATCTGATACGCGCGAAACCCATGGGCATAGGGGACATCGCTGCGGCTGCGGAACTTAACCCAGAAGGCGCGCGCTCCATACTTTATATACTCTCTGAAAGCGGAGAAGTAACAGAAGTCAGAAAAGACATATTCAAGGCAGTATAGCGTCTATACGTATATGAAGTGGTCTATTACTAGTATTATCAGGGCAAGAGCCACCACAAAGACTATGACAACCTTTGGATTTATCTTGGGTCCCCTGGACGGTGCGTCATAAAAGCTGAGCACTCCCGCCTGGGACTGTGGTGAGTAAAGCGAGGCCATAAATACGTACCTTGTTAAGATTGTTAATGCATAAAATACTAAAAGCCAGTTAAAACTATAATATAATAACTATAAATTATTTAAACGTATTCATGAATCGGTGTTCCAATGGCTAGACTAGCACTCTATGCGATGCTGCTGCTCGGGGCGTTAATCTTAATGCCGCAGTCGTACGGCTCTTCAACAGTCACGCTTTCTAGTTCCTGCAACTATAGCAGTATAGGCAGCGGCACTGGTATCGTTGGATTTAGCTTGAACAACAGTGGCAACGGCCCAGCCACAGACATAATCATAACCCCGTATTCGTTTGCAGGGGACTCATACGGCGTGGCGCATTCGTATAGCTCTCTGCCTCCATCAAACACCATAAAATCAAACTTTTCGCTTGGTGGCTTTAATGAGCCCGGAAGCTATGGCCTGGTTTTTTTAGTGGGATACACACAGGGCACTACTGGCTTATTTGCCTCATTCCCTTGTTTAGTAAATACAACCAAAAATGTCACGGCCGGCCTGCTGCACATAGAGAACATCCAGCTTTCTTCAGGCAAGCTGGAGCTGTCCCTTATAAACCTGTATTCTACTCCAGTAAATGCTACGATATACGTAGGTTCGCCGCCATTCATACGCACGGGCTTCATTTCAAAAAACTTTACCGCAAATCCGAGCGCCTACACCAACCTTTCTACAAGCATATCATATGAACCGATCCAAGGCCTTACAAATGCATCCTTCTCTGTTCCAATACTGGTATCATACACTTACGGAGGCACGCACTACTCATCCATAACAAATTTCATATATGAAACTTCCGCGCATCAGTCCGGCACCAGTATACTGCCGTATGTTGCAATAGTAATAGTAGCGCTACTTGCGCTGATAGGTTTGTCTGTTGCTCGGATGAAGCTCAAAAAAGGCAAAAAACAGGAAGTGCATCAAGATGTCTAAAGACGGCAACCATCTAATAAGCATAGTTATACCCACCCTAAACGAAGCAGAAAACCTGCCGCAGCTTTTTTCCAACATACGCGCCGTGCTCTCACAATACCGGTACGAAATAATCATTGTAGACGGGCATTCAAGGGACAAAACCGTAAGCATAGCAAAGAAAAACGGGGCGCGTGTAATATTCGAGGAAAAAGGAAAGGGCTTCGCCATACGCAAAGGCATAAGCAATTCAAGAGGAGACATAATAATATCAATGGACGCAGACATGTCGCACAGGCCGGAAGAGCTTAAGCTGCTGATATCTGGTATAGACGCAGGGTATGACGTTTGCATGGGCTCAAGATTCCTGCTAGGCGGAGGTTCTGACGACATGCCTCTTTTCAGAAAATTCGGAAACAAGTTCTTCATATTCCTTGTAAACCTGCTATACGGCTCGCGGTACACCGACCTGTGCTACGGATACAGGAGTTTTACCCGTGATGCTGCCAAAAAGCTAGGTCTTAAGTCGGACGGCTTCGGTATAGAGACCGAGATCGGGATAAAGGCAGTAAAGAAAAGGCTCAAGGTCCTTGAGATACCGAGCTATGAAAAGAAAAGGAATGCCGGTCAGGGCAAGCTAAGGTCGTTCCAGGATGGATGGATAATACTCAAGACGATATTTGGGAACCTTTGAGCATCCGTCTAGGAATTAAGCCCTGTAATCCTGTAAAGCCCGAACATCTTCCCATCCCTGGCGTAGAGCCCGGTTGCTATGGGTTCGGTCAGGAACTGGTTCTTTACCGAGCATATGCTGTTGGGCGTGTAGCACCAGTATCCGTAGTCTATGACCAGGCAGCCGTACTCCTGGCTGAAATTATAATAGGAGCTGGGGCTCAACATGTAGAGCTGGGCGGATGCGTGCCCCGTAAGCATGAACAGCGTAGGATCATAGCTGAATACGAGGCATGAGCTAGGAATCTTGGAGGCGTTGGTGTATACGAAATGCTCATAGAACCTTGCAGATCCCGCCTGGCTTATCTCCGACGTGGGTATGGACAGCGGCCCGACGAACACCCATGACTGAATAGCGATTGCTATAATAATCAGGCCGTAAACCCCCAATCTAATCCTATCAAGTTTCTTCCTGGACTTCATAATTCTTCTTGCCACTTTTTCTGCAGAATCCGATAGCATATAAACCCCATAGCCCCCGAAAATGCATACTGGTGCGGTCATAGGTATGACGAATCTCCAGTCAACGCCGAAGGTAACCGCACCGGCATAAAACGAGGTATACAAAACCCACAGCGCCATGAACCACACTCCAACTGCAAGAAATGCACTTCTCCTGCCTTTTATGAAGAGCGCAAATACGGCGCCGAAAATCGCCAGCACAGTGAACAATGCTGGTTGTATGATATAATATCCCTTATAGAAGTCCTGATACTGGTCAAACCAGAAATACACATTTGCGCAAAGATTCGATTCAAAATTATCAAGGCCGAGCGTCTGGTCTGTAATGTGTGACGTATAGCTTGACGAGCAACTCTCGGGGACGTACGTGCCAGTGGCTCCATAATGCCCGTGTAGCAGCTCTCCATTTGCATATACTACTTCGGGAGTTATGACCAGTACAAATAGAAGCACTACAATCAGCGTCCTTGTGTCAAGCATCGTGTCCAAAATCACTTCCCGTCCCCTGCCCAGGAACTTTGCCACGTTCTTCCAGTCAAAAAGCAGGTACATTACAAATATCAGCGGTATATAGAGGAGCGCATCCACTTTCATGTAAGCGAGCATTGCAAGAGACGAGAGCGCAAAAGCAAACGTGTAGACGTTCTTCTTATTGGCAAAGACCAGCATTGCAAATACTGCTATCACAGAAAAAAGGAGCATTGGCATGTCCGAAGTTGTAGGGAAGGCCCACACAAGCAGCACAGGCGTGAGAGCCATGAGAATCTCGGAGAAGATTGCGGCCGCGAAGTTCCTGAACACCATGAACGAGACAAAAAACGTGGCAAGCACGGCAAGCATGGTGATGAAAAGCTGCTCGTAGTACGCCACATACCTGTTTACCCCGAAAATAGCAAAGCCCAAGGCGAGATTGAAAGCCTCGCCAATCGGTTCGTGGAAGACCTGCCCGGAAAAGCATGC